>CAZNHI010000216.1:0-5032 GCA_964572535.1 uncultured Dehalococcoidia bacterium | reverse complement strand
CGCGACCAGTAGCCGCGCGTCGAAGCCGCCGCCTCGCCCGCAACGAGGCCCAGCTCCGGAGTCGAGACCGCTGTCTGACTCACTTCAAACGCACCCGCGGGTCGACGGAGGCGTATGAGATATCGACGATCAGGTTCGCGACAACGATCACGAAGGCGTAGAACAGCGTCGTGCCCATGATCATGCCGTAGTCGCGGTCGCTGACGCTGTCCACGAAAGCGCGCCCTATGCCTGGTACCTCGAATACCTGCTCGACGATGAACGAACCGGTGACCAGCGCCGCGAGGATCGGCCCGCTGACCGTCAGGATCGGGATCGCCGCGTTGCGCAGGCCGTGCCGGAAGAGCACCGCTCCCGCGCCCAGGCCCTTGGCGCGCGCCGTACGCATGTAGTCCTGTTGCAGTACCTCAAGCAGGCTGGCGCGCGTGATCCGCGCGATGTAGGCCCCGGGCAGCGCCGCCAGCGTCAGCACCGGCAGGACCAGCTGATCCCAGCGGGGCAGCCAGCCGGGGATGAAGCCCCCGCGCGTGTCCCAGCCAAAGGTCGCGAACCAGCCCAGCTCAACCGCGAATATGGACTTGAGGAGGATGCCCAGCACAAACGCCGGCACCGCCGCCCCCAGCGTCGCGAAAAAGACGCTGCCGTAGTCCGGCAATCGATTGCGGTTCAGCGCCGAGAAGACTCCCATGCCCACACCAGAGGTGGCGGCGAGGGCGAAGGCCAGCAGCCCGAGCACGGCGGTGACCTTGAAGCCGGAAAGGATGATCTCCGTGACAGGGCGATCCTGACGCTGGAAGGAAAGGCCCAGGTCGCCCTGCACCGTGTTCTCCAGGAAGATCGCGTACTGGCGCCACAGCGGCTGGTCCAGGCCGTACTTGCGGTTGAGGTTTTCGATCTGCTGCGGTGGTGCGCTGCGATTCTCGTCGTCCCACGGCCCGCCCTTGACAGCGTGCATCAGCACGAACGTCACCAGCGAGATGAAGAGCAGGGTCAGGCCCAGCCAGAGGAGCCGTTTGACGGTGTAAGCAGCCATGCTTGAGAAGTGGGAGGGGGTCGCTTCATGCGACCCCCTTCGACACTGGTTCCCTAGTTGCCGGAGGCGATGAACGCCTTGTGGAAGTTCAGGTCTCCCTTGATGTAGCCGTCCAGGCCGGTGATCACCAGGTTCCGCACCTTGGGCTTCACCAGCACGTGGGTCACGGGGTTGTACAGGGGCACAATGCCCGCCTCATCGATCATCAGCTTGTGGGCCTCGTCGTAGAAGCCCAGGCGCTTGGCGTTGTCCGTCTCCGCCGCGGCCTTCAGCATCAGGTCGTCGAACTTCGGGTTGCTGTAGGCGGCGTGGTTGTTCAGCGCGCCGCTGGTGAACAGGTCCGGCAGCCAGTTGTCCGGGTAAGGCCAGTCAGCGCTCCAGCGCTGGATCGTCACCTGGTGCAGGTTCTGGGTGAACACGCGGCCGTATTCGCGGCCCTCGACATAGTTGAAGTCCACGTCGACTCCCAGGTTCTGCTTCAGCTGCGCCTGGATGAACTGACCCACCAGCCTGTTCGTGTCGGAGTTCACCGCGATGAACGTGACCTTGGGCAGGCCTTCGCCGTTGGGGTAGCCGGCCTGCTTCAGCAGATCCTTCGCCTTGACGGCGTCGAAGTTGTACTGGGAGCCCAGCTTCTCGCTGTAGCCGGGCATGCCGGGCGGGACCCAGCTAGTGGCCGGCACGCCGCCACCCTGCAGGAGCCCGTCAACGTAAGCCTGGCGGTCGATAGCCGTACCGAAGGCCTTGCGTACCAGCTGGTTGTCGAACGGCGCCATCTTGTTGTTCATGAACAGCGCGAAGGTCGCCAGGTTCGCCTCGACCGTCAGCTGGTCGTTGTAGGGGTGGCCCTTCGTTGTCACGTCCTTGATCGCCGCCGGGGGCACCGTGACCACGTCGATCTCGTCGGCCTGGTAGGCCTGGTAGGCGGCAAAGTCATCGGCGATGAAGAAGATCTCGATGCGCTGGAGCAGTGGCTTCTCGCCGGCCCAGTGCGGGTTCGGAGTCAGCACCATCTTCTCATCGTGGCGCCACTCGGCCAGAATGAACGGGCCGTTGCCGATGTGCGTCTCCGCCTCGGTCCACGTCGGGCCTTTCTCGACCACGTCCTGGCGCACTGGGAAGGCGGTCCACAGGGCGAGCAGGTTGAGGAAGCTCGGGTTGGGCTGAGTCAGCTTGTAGACCACGGTGCTGTTGTCCCTGGCGCTAACGCCGAGGCCGGCGCGCAGCGAGGCAAGCTCAGCAGCGCTGGGTGTCTTGGGCTCTTCCGGCGTACCAAGCGCCGAGTTGTAATCGGCGGCGCCGTTGAGACTATAGAAGA
Source organism: uncultured Dehalococcoidia bacterium (assembly GCA_964572535.1). Taxonomy (GTDB): domain Bacteria; phylum Chloroflexota; class Dehalococcoidia; order DSTF01; family WHTK01; genus WHTK01. The sequence goes on along the minus strand of CAZNHI010000216.1, from coordinate 2,681 downwards.
AGGAAGCGTAGGGGCCGGCCAGCTCAGGATCCATGGCCCGCTGCATGCTGTAGACAAAGTCCTGCGCGGTGAGAGCCTTGCCGTCGCTCCATTTGGCGCCATCCTTGATCTTCACCGTGTAGGTGGTGCCATCCGGCGAAATGCCGCCGTTAGCGACCGTGGGCATCTCCTTCGCCAGATTCGCGACCACGTCCAGCTTCTCGTTGTAGGTGAAGAGCCCGGCAAACAGCGGACGCGTAATCGTCGTCTCTGTTACCTGGTTGCTCAGGTGGGGGTCGATAGTCTTCGGCTCGCCCTGAAGGCGCAGGCGAAGCACCTGCTGATCGGCGGGCGCAGCGTTCGACGAGCCGCTGTCAGTCGTTTCCTTGTCACCGCTGCACGCGGCGAGCGTGAAGGCAAGCACGGCAAACGCCGTTGCAAACCACCTTGCGTTAACCAGCTTTCGAATCTCCATAGCGTCTTGTTCCTCTTCTGCGCGAAGCAATACGCCAGCAGGCGCATCAGTCGCCTTCACATGGCTTCACTGTCTTATCGGCGGATTTCTCGGGAAATAGAGACGTAAGGGGATCAATGCGCGGAAGGCGGCGGTTCCGGCCTTATCGGCAGAATCGGCACGTACGCTGTGGTTCTGAAGCACGGCAGCCTACTGTTTTGCAACCAGCACGTCCTTGCCCTCGACGCGCACTTCGTACACATCGAGCGCGTCGCTGGCCGGGCCGCCGATCGGCGAGCCGTCCTCCAGCTTGAAGAAGGAACCGTGAAAGGGACAGACGATCGCGCCCTCGTGCAGGTAACCCCCGGCCATCGGCAGACCCACATGCGTGCAGGAGTTGCTCAGCGCGTGCAGCTTGCCACCCGCGTTGGCGATGACGACCCTGACGCCGTCCACGTCGACGCCCTTGATCGACCCCAGCCCAAACTCACTCAGCGTCCCGACTTTGACGAACTCCGCCACTTTTCTGCCCTCGCTGCTGCAAACGCGCCGTTGGATCGCTAGACGAGTATCGGCAGAATGATTGCTTCGGGCGCAGCCCCGATCTTGTCCAAGGCGCTCCAGGACGCCCCTTTAGCGGGGGATTGGGGAGCAAAGCCCCCATCTTAGCTACAGTCAACGCACCAGCTTCGCGAGTTCATCCAGCGTCTTCCACAAAGTGGCGGGCTCGTCCGGCCGCATGCCGAAGATCACCCGTCCGGCGCCGACGCGCTCCGCCGCGTCCACGCCTTCGCGGTTGGGCGGGCAGCCGAAGAGGGTAATCGAGAGCTTGTCCGGGTCGCGGCCCACACCCTCGGCGCGCCGTCGTAGCTCCCGGATCTTGTCGCCGAGGTCCGGAGGCACGCTGACGCCGCGCGTTATCGGCAGCCAGCCGTCGCAAAACTCGATCACACGGTCGAAGGTTGTGGGCCCGTCGCCGCCCATGATGATTGGTGGGTGGGGCTGCTGCACCGGCTTCGGGTTCATCACAGACTCTTCGAAGTCGACGAAGTTGCCGTGGAACTGCGCCTTCTCCTGCGTCCACAGCGCCTTCATCGCCAGCACACGCTCGCGCAGCAGCCGGAATCGAGTCTTGAAGGCGGTACCGTGGTGCTCCACCTCCTCCTTGTTCCAGCCGCCGCCGATGCCAAAGATGAAGCGCCCGTTGGAGACGCGGTCAACACTGGAAACTAGCTTCGCCAGCGTGATCGGGTGGTGCTGGATGACCAGGCAGATGCCCGTCGCCACCTTCAGCTCTCGCGTCGCCATTGCCGCCGCCGTGCAGGCCACGAAGGGATCGAAGGTGTGGTAATACTCCTTCGGCAGCTCCGGGCCGCCCGGCCACGGCGTCTTGCGCGCCGCGGGGATGTGCGTGTGCTCCGGGAACCAGATCGATTCGAAGCCGCGCTCCTCCACCCTGTGCGCGATCTCGTCCGGAGGCGCCGTGTACTCCGTAGGGAAGATGGTTATCGCGTAGTCCAAAGCGCTTCTCCTGCCTGGCAAGGGCCTTCGTCCGCATGAGACCCCGCCGCAAGAGTATAGCTATGGCATCCGGCGTTTGGCTGCTCGCAGACGCCTTTGGTGCTGCCTTCAGGAGAAGCTCAGGGCAGGGACACCTGTGAGATGCTTACCCGCCGATTTTCGACATCTCGACCTTGTGCAGGCCGATCGTGTCTGCGCTGCGCATCTCGGAGTAGCGGTCGTCACGGACGCCCCAGATGCGGCGCATCGCGGCTTCGATCTGCTCGTCGGAGCTGCCGTCGCGCAGGGGCGTACGCAGGTCGTGGCCCTTGACGCCAAACAGGCAGGTGTACAGCTCGCCATCGGCTGAGAGGCGGGCGCGGGTGCAGGCGCCGCAGAAGGGCAGGGTCACCGACGCGATGATGCCCACTTCGCCGGCGCCGTCCGTGTAGCGGTAGCGCTCCGCCACCTCGCCGAAATAGTTCGGTTGCACCGGCTCCAGCGGCCACTCGCGGTTCAGCGTCTCCAGGATCTCCTTCGAAGTGACCACGTCAGCCATCTGCCAGCCGTTGGTGCTGCCGACGTCCATGTACTCGATGAAACGCAGGATCTGGCCGCTGCCGCGGAAGTGGCGCGCCATGTCGATGATGTGGTCCTCGTTGACGCCGCGTTTGACCACCATGTCGATCTTCACCGGCGCCAGCCCAGCGGCCACGGCGTTATCGATCGCCTCCAGCACCTTCGCGAC
>CAZNHI010000215.1:0-5040 GCA_964572535.1 uncultured Dehalococcoidia bacterium | reverse complement strand
CGACGGCGCGCAGGATGCCGATCTCGCGGGTGCGTTCGAATACGGACATGACCATCGTGTTCATGACGCCGATGGCGCCGATGCCGACGGCGAGGATCGAGATCGCGAGGTTGGCGGCGTCGAGGAGAGTGATGCCCTGGTCGACCTTGCCGTACTCGGAGACGTCCGCGATGGTTGCGAGGTTGGGGAACGCCTCCTCGATCTCGGTCGCGAGGTCCACTGGGTCGACTCCAGGGCTTGCGGTGACGAATACGGCTGTAACGACGCCTGACTTGGCAGCCATTCTCTGCACGGTGGCGAGATGGCCAAAGGCACCGCTGTCTTCATAGAGGCTGCCGGTGCGGTAGATGCCCACAACGGTGAACTGCCGGTCATCGATTACGACGCCGTCGCCTACGGTGACGTTGAGGTCAGACGCGGCGCGTTCGCCGAGCATCACGTCGTTGGGATTGTCGGAGAGTACGGTTCCAGCAACGAGGGGCGGCGGGTTGAGCGTTACGTCCGCGGCCTTGAGCCCGAGCATGAAGAAGAACGGGTTCGAACCGACGCGCGTGACGTGGAACAGGGCGACCTGGACCCGGCTAACGCCCGGTAGCTGCGCGAGAGTGGCGGCGTCTGACTCCGGGACAACCGAGAAACTGAGGTCGGCGGCGCCCTGTTGCGCCACCATGAAGTCGGAGCCGCCGAAATGAATGATCTCTCCTGAAGCGCTCTTGAGGCTAGTGGTGACGACGCCGAGCGTGATAACGGTGGTGATACCCAGGCTGATACCGAGGACAGTAAGCCCGGTGCGCACGCGCTGGCGGAATAGGTTCTTGAGGATGAGTCCCAGAAAGGTCAAATGCTGCTCCCAAAGAGCCATTATGCGGGCCTATCGATAGTTTCGCGCGGACCATGCGTCCCGAATGCGGCGGGCCGTTTGGCCTTGACGGGTGTAGCTGGTCGTCTCATCTCGTGCAGCCGGTGGCGATAGCCCTTGCGTCCCCATACACTGGCTGGGTGACCACCGCCTCCTTCTCCACCATGTGGGCGCAGCAAGACCGCTTCGCCGACCTCTCCCGCTTCCGCGACGCCGTCGCCGCCTTCGGCTACGACGCCATCGAGGTCAGCCACTCGACCGACGAGGCCGGCCTGCGCACCCTCCTGAGCGAGGGATGTCCTGCCGTCACCAGCCTGCACGCACCGGTGCCGCACCGCCGCCTCGCAGATGGGCGCCACAATGGTGACGCCAACCTTGCTTCGCTAGACGAGGCACAGCGCGAGGTCGCCCTCGCAGAGCACAAGCGCACCATCGACTATGCCGCTGACGCCGGCCTGCGTTACGTGGTTGTGCACCTGGGCGGCATAGGCGACCAGCGCGGCGCTCTCGAGAACCACCTGCGCACCCTCTACGAATCCGGCATACGCGGCGGCGAAGCCTGGATCGAAGCCCAAAGCGCGTTGCGCGACTGGCGCATTCAAGCGAAGCCGCCCTATTTCGAAGCCGCCAAACGTTCCCTCGAAGCACTGGTCGAGTACGCCGCGCCGCGAGGCGTCGCTCTCGGCCTCGAGAGCCGTCTCAGTTTCCATGAGTTTCCGCACCCGGACGAAGCCCTCGAGCTACTCGGCCCTTACGACAACTCCGTCGCCGGATTCTGGTATGACTGCGGCCACTGCGAGGTCCAGGCTCGGCTCGGCATGATCGACCGCGAGCTCTGGTTCCCCAGCCTCACGCTGCGCATGCTCGGTTGCCACCTGCACGACGTCGACGGCATCCTCGACCACCGCGCACCTGGCAACGGCACGCTCGACTGGTCCTACGTCGCCGCAGCCATTCCCCCGGACGCCCTCCGGGTCCTCGAAATCAACCAGGATGAGCCCGATGCTCTCGTCGCCGGGGTCGCCGGCTTCTTGTGCGCCCGCGGCGTGCTCGGCTAGAAAGTCACTACCATGCGCATGACCAGACTCTTCAGCCATACATTGCGAGAAGCCCCCGGCGAGGCGGAGCACGATTCACACCGGCTCCTGTTGCGCGCCGGGCTCGTGCAACAGATCGCCGCCGGTGTCTACTCCTACCTTCCCCTCGGCTGGCGTGTCCTGCGCAAAATCGAGCAGATCGTGCGTGAGGAGATGGACCGCGCCGGCGGACAGGAGATCCTCATGCCCGCCCTCACCCCCATCGAACTCTGGGAGGAGACCGGCCGCGCCGCCGACTACGGCCCCACGCTCATGACCCTGGAGGACCGCCGCGAGCGCCGCTTTGCCCTCGCCCCCACCCACGAGGAGATCGTTACGGACCTCTTTCGGCGCACGGTGCAGAGCTATAAGGAACTGCCCCAGCTGCTCTACCAGATTCAGACGAAGTATCGCGACGAGCCGCGGCCCCGCATGGGCCTGATCCGTGGCCGCGAGTTCGGCATGATGGACCTCTACAGCTTCGATGCCGACACCGAAGGCCTCGACAAGAGCTACGACGCCATGTACTCCGCCTACCTCCGCGTTTACGAGCGCGCCGGGGTCCCCGTCGTCGTCGTCCACGCCGACTCCGGCACGATCGGCGGGCGCGAAAGCCAGGAGTTCATGCTCCTCACCGGCATCGGCGAGGACGATGTCCTGATCTGCTCCGGCTGTGGCTACGCAGCCAACGCGGAGAAGGCAGAGCTGCGCAAGGCCGAAGCCGAACCGGAGCCAATGCAGCCCCTGGAAGAAGTCGTCACGCCCGGCCAGAAGACAATCGAGGATTTGATGAGCTTCCTCGGTATCCCCGCCGCACGCACGCTCAAGGCGGTGTTCTACGTGGCTGAACTGAGCGCTGGGGGCGGGGAGGAGACGGGCGGGCGCTCAGCTTCCAGTGAATGGAAACCCGTATTCGTGGCCATCCGCGGCGACCTCGACGTCAACGAGACCAAGCTGCGCAACGCGCTGCACGCGCTCGATGTGCGCCTGATGACCGACGATGAAGTGCGCGCCGCCCGGCTCGTCGCAGGCTCCGCCTCGCCGGTCGGCCTCGCAGGCATCACCATCATCGCAGACGATTCTGCCTTCGACTCGCCCAACCTCGTCGCCGGCGCCAACAAGCTCGAGGTCCATTACCGCAACGTCAACCGCGGCCGAGACTGGCAGGCTGACGTTTTCGCCGACATCGCGCTCGCTCGCCCCGGCGATGCCTGCGCCCGCTGCGGCTCCCCCTTCGAGTCCAAGCGAGGCATCGAGATGGGGCACATCTTCAAGCTCGGCACGCGCTACAGCGAGAAGATGAACGCCACCTTCCTCGACGCCAACGGCGAGACCAATCTCGCGGTCATGGGCTCCTACGGCATCGGTACCTCGCGCCTCTTGCAGTGCGCCATCGAAGCCAATCACGATGAGCGCGGCATCGTCTGGCCCAGGAATCTCGCCCCTTACGATCTCCACCTCGTCGGCCTCGGCCTCGAGCGCGAAGGCGTCGGCGACAAGGCGGAAGCGCTCTACGAAGCCCTGGTCGCCGCTGGCATCGACGTCCTCTACGACGACCGCCCGGACGCCACCGCCGGTGTCAAGTTCAACGACGCTGACCTCATCGGCATCCCGATGCGAGCCACCGTTAGCCCGCGCAGCCTCGAAAAGGACTCGATCGAGGTCAAGCGCCGCACAGCCTCCGAAGCAGAGCTGATCCCGTATGCGAAGGCCGTCGCCTCGCTACGGCAGATGCTGGCTTCCATTTAGCGTTTACGCGCTTGCGCGCCAGTGGTAACATAGAAAAGCTATATAGGGCGTACTTGAGAGGTGGGTTCTGGCCCACCTTTTTGTTAGCCGTTTTTTCAAGGAGACACGACCTTGGCCACCGCAGTCCGGAGCGCCCCCACCAGCACGCTCAAGAACGACTTCCTCACAGCAATAACTCAGCTCGCCGCTGAGAAGAACCTGCCCAAGGAGGTCGTCTTCGATGCCGTGGAGGCTGCACTCGCCTCCGCCTACAAGAAGGACGCGCTCGCCAACGCTGAGCTCGTAGTCCGCATCGATGGCGGCACCGGCGCGGTGCGCGTCTTCGCCCAGAGGAGCGTCGTCGAAACCGTAGAGGACGACAAGCTCGAAATCACCCTCGAAGAAGCGAAGGCCATCGCCCCCAACACCTACGTCGGTGACGTCGTGGAGGTTGAGGTCTTTCCCCAGAACGCCGGCCGTATCGCTGCTCAGACTGCCAAGCAGGTTGTCCTGCAACGTCTGCGCGAGGCCGAGCGTGAAGTCGTCTTCGAGGAGTACTCCGGCAAGGAAGGCGACATCATATCCGGCGTCGTCCACCGCCTCGAGGCGCGTCACGTCTACATCGACCTCGGTAAGACGGAGGCTGTCCTGCCCCCCAGCGAGCAGGTGCGCATAGAGCACTATCGCCCCGGCCAGCGCCTCAAGGTCTATCTGCTGGAAGTCCAGAAGGCCAACCGTGGCCCCCAGGTCACGGTCTCCCGGACGCACAAGAATCTCCTGCGCCGCCTCTTCGAGATGGAAGTGCCGGAGATCTTCCGCGGCAGTGTCGAGATCAAGGCAATCGCGCGCGAGCCCGGGTTCCGGAGCAAAGTAGCGGTCTACTCCCGCCAGGAGGGCATCGACCCCGTTGGCGCCTGCGTCGGCTTGCGCGGCATCCGCATCCAGAACGTGGTCAACGAGCTCAACGGCGAGCGCATCGACGTGGTCCAGTGGGACCCGGACCCCGCAAAGTTCGTCGCCAACGCCCTCAGCCCCGCCCAGGTGCACGACGTACGCATCCTGCCGGACGGCACCACGGCGGAGGTCATTGTTGTCGACAGGCAGCTCTCGCTCGCCATTGGCAAGGAAGGGCAGAACGCCCGCCTGGGGGCCAAGCTGACCGGTCTCCGCATCGATATCAAGAGCCTCAGCGCCGTCGAAGACGAGACCGAGGTGCCCGCGCTGCAGATCAGTGCCGAGCCTGACGTGAAGCGTGACACCCCGATCTGGGAAGAGATCGCTCAGCAGCAGGCCGAAGAGGCCGCCCGCGTTGCGTTGCCAGCCTCTGCGGAAGAAGCCGCCGCCGCGGTGGCCGGCGTCGAAGCGCCCGTTGCTCCC
>CAZNHI010000214.1:0-5041 GCA_964572535.1 uncultured Dehalococcoidia bacterium | reverse complement strand
GGCCGCGGCGCCGCACCCCGGCGATCGCGTCCAGGGGCTGCGTAGCCTCGACGAGGGCTTCATCCCGCCCGTGCTCGACCAGTCGCTGCTCGACGGCCGCATCGTCGTCGATTCCAAGAACTCGTTCGCCGCGACCAAGGAACTGCTAGACAAAGAAGGCATCTTCGCGGGCGTCTCCGGCGGCGCTGTGCTGCGGGCGGCCCAGCGCGTGGCTTCACGCATGGAGCGCGGCAACATCGTGCTGCTGCTCGCGGACGGTGGCTGGAAGTACCTCTCCACCAACCTCTGGAACACCGAGTACGAGGACCTGGCTGAGGACCTGGACGAAAAGACCTGGTGGTAAGCCCAATCTCGAACTAGCACCCTGATTCTGGGAGGCCAGCTGAAACTGGACTCTACGCGGCGTCCGGCGGCAAGAGGCCAGACGCCTGAAGTAGACGGCGCGGCCTGCTGCTGCAGGGACCGCCCAAGCAGTCGAGCACGAGGCCTTCCTCTGCCAGGTACACGCCCTCGCTCAGGCGCTCCTTGAACTCCTCGACGCCCCAGTAACGCAGTACAGACCGGACTATCGCGTCGTCGCACTCGTAGGCGCCGTGGCGGGCTAGTTCGCCACGCAGCTCCGCCAGCACGTCCCAGGTCATCGATACGTGCAGCTGGCGCTCGCGGCCGCCGGACTCGATGCAGGTGAGGACGCCACCTTCGGCGAGGCCACCGCGCAGCAGCGTCCGCTCAAACCGGCAGGCGCGGATGCTCACGGTTGCCGTCTGCAACACTTCTCCGCTTCGAAATCGACTCAGACTCATGATTGTCATGACGCCCTCCCGGGAACTTGATTCGCTCGCAGGCTAAATCCGTCCAGAAGGGCGCCATCGGTATCGGAAGGCTTAAGCGTTTGTAAACTGAGTGTGAAGTCTAGGGAACCAGCTGGTAGATGCCGCCGCCGCTTTCGGAGTGCTGGAGCACGTAGATCTCACCGTCGCTGCCCTGCGCGAACGAGCTGATGTTGAAGCCAGCAGCCGCGATCTGCCGGTTCTCGCTGCCTTCGCTGCGCAGGGCCCAGATCTTGCCGCTGCAGTAGTCACCGTAGACGTAGGCGCCTTGCAGACCGCCAACCCTGGTACCCCGGTAGACAAAGCCACCGGTGATCGAACAGTCCTCACCCGTGCTGGAGTAGTCAACCACCGGCGGCAGCAGTCCATCGCGTTTGCAGCTACCCCCGCCCAGGCACTCGGTGCCCTCCATAATCGACCAGCCGTAGTTCCCGCCCTTTGTGATTATGTCGACTTCTTCGCGGCTGTTCTGGCCCACGTCTGCCAGCCAGAGGTCGCCCGTGGCGCGGTCGAAGGAGAAGCGCCAGGGGTTGCGCAGCCCGTAGGCCCAGATTTCCCCGCGCGAGCCCTGTTTACCCGCGAACGGATTGTCACCCGGCACCGCGTAGCCCGATTGGCCTGAGACGTCGATGCGCAGCAGCTTACCCAGAAGCGCGTTCAGGTTCTGGCCATTGCCCTGCGGGTCGCGCGCCGAGCCGCCGTCGCCCAACGCCACGTACAGGTACCCGTCCGGCCCGAAGACGATCTGCCCGCCATTGTGATTGGAGAACGGCTGCGCTATCTCCAGCCGGATCGACTCGCTGCCCGGTACGCTGGCCGTGCCGCCCGCGTTGCTGGTGAAGCGCGAGATTACGCTGCGCCGCGGATTCGAGGCGCTGTAATAAACGAAAAATGCCCGGCTGCGCTCGAAGTCAGGCGCAAAAGCGAGGCCCAGGAGCCCCTCTTCGTTGCCGTCTGTGCTGACCCGATCTGTGATGTCCAGCACGGTGGCGGCCTGTCCCTGGCTGTCGATACGCATGATTCGGCCCGCTTGCTCGGTAATCCACCACGCCCCATCCGGCGCCTGGTACATGCCGGTCATACGCCGGAAGCTCAGGTTGGGGAACACGCGCTGCAGACGCGCTGAGGGTATGCCTGACACGGGTGCGGTGGCCTGCTCTTCGCCTGCTGTGGGCTCAGCCGCGTCGCCACCGCAGGCGAAGAGCAGCACAGACCAGACGACAGCGACAGTGAGGAGAACGATTCGGATCATGGAGTGAGTTCAGCGTAGCAGAGGCATGGGCCTCATCTGTTAAACGACCCAGCACGGCTGGTTGGATGCGCGGCCTGCTAGCATCGCGCCATGAACGCCCGCAGCTTCGACCTCATCATCCTGGGCCTCGGCGTCGTCGCCGTCAGCACCGCGGCCGTGCTGATCCGCGAAGCAGAAGCCCCGGCTATGACCATCGCCGCCTACCGCCTCGGCCTCGCTTCACTGCCGTTGTTGCTACTGGCGGGCCTACGACGCGACCGCGTCCTGCCTTCGGACCGCACGCTGCTGACGTTGACCGTCCTCTCAGGTGTCTTCCTGGCACTGCACTTCGGCTTCTGGGTTGCGTCCATCAAACAGACTTCCATCGTCACGTCGGTCGTCCTGGTCACGACGACGCCGCTCTTCGTCGGCCTGGCCGGTGGGCCGTTGCTTGGTGAGCATCTCGGGCGCTCGATTTGGCTCGCTCTCGGCATATCTGCCCTCGGCGCCATGCTGATGGTCTCAGAGGATCTCGGCGCCGGTGGCGACACACTGACCGGCGACGCCTTCGCGCTCCTGGGAGCGCTCTTCGCGGCGGGCTACATACTGGCGGGGCGCCGCGTCCTCGGCTCCAGCGCCGGTTGGCTTCCGTACATCACCGTCACTTACACCACCGCCGCGGTCATCCTGCTCGGCGCCGCCATCGTCTCCGGCGAGGCGCTGGGCGGGTACTCCGGCCACACCTACGCAATGCTATTGGCTCTAGCGCTGGTGCCGCAGCTCATCGGCCACACTGCCTTCAATCGCTCTCTTGGCTACCTGCCGGCTATCGTGGTGTCACTGGCGGTACTGGGCGAACCTGTGGGCGCGACGATCCTGGCGACGATCTTCCTCGGCGAGGAGCCGACGCTGCTGCAGCTGGCCGGTGGGCTGGTGGTGCTGACGGGCGTGGCGCTGGGAGTGCGCGGCGACATGCGCGCCGCGCCGATAGTCGCGCCTGGCTAGGCCTGCATCCGGTTGTTCCACGCCTCGTTGGAACCGGCCAACGGTGAGTCGCTGAGCCGGATTACCTCGACGGCGTATCCGGCGACCTCGTCCCACTTGAACTGCCCGACCTCGTTGTTGCCGAAGTAGCAGCGCAGCATGGTCATACCGGTCTCTGCCGTGGACTCAAGGCGCACGTAGTTGGCGTCGGCCATCGGCGCCTTTTCACCATTCTTCAGATATACCACGACCACAGCTGCCTCCCAGGAGCAACGCGCTCCTGGTTAATTCTCGACAGGTTGTAGCGCGCTCAGAAGGTCAGCTGGACGCCCGGGAGGACGTGAGGATCTCGTCGATCATGCCGTACTCCTTGGCCTGCTGCGCCGTCATGTAGAAGTTGCGGTCGAAGTCGCGGCGGATGCGCTCCGTGTCCTGACCGGTGTTCTTGGCTAGGATGTCGCGGATTAAGTCGTTGAGACGGATCGTCTCGCGCGCCTCAATCTCAATGTCCGACGCCTGGCCTTGCACGCCACCCAACGCCTGGTGCATGTGAATCGTCGCGTTCGGCATGGCGTAGCGCTTGCCCGGTGTGCCAGAACTCAGCAGCACCGTTGCCATGCTCGCGCAGACGCCCACTGAGTAGGTAGCGATGTCGCAGCGGTTGAGATCCATCGCATCCAGGATCGCCAGGCCGGCGTGGACTTCGCCGCCGGGGGAGTTGATGTAGATCGAAATGTCGCGGTCCGGGTCCTCGCGCTCCAGGTGCAGCAGCTGCGCGATGATGCTGTTCGCCACCTGGTCGAAGATCGGCGTGCCAAGGTAGACGATGCGCTCCTTCAGCAGCATCGAGTAGATGTCGTAGACGCGCTCGCCGCGCGGAGTCGTCTCCACGACAGCCGGGACGATGTTGTGAATGCTGCTGAGGTCGATATCCCGCGGGTAGTTGTAGTTCATTTGCTTGGCTCTCCTTGGCTTACTTATATCTGACCACATTCGTGCTACCTGCGTCATGTACCCGCCAGACTGCGGCGGTCAGCCAATCGCTATGATGGGGCGGCCATGAGCGAGGATTCGGACGGGCTCGCGGCGCGCGTCGACGCAGTCCAAGAGGCAGCCGTAGAACTCGAGAAAAACGTCGAGGCGCTGCGCGAGACGTCCAAGCGCATCGGCTGGCTTCGGCTCGAGTACGTGATTCTCGCAGGCCTCCTCCTGCTTTTCGCGGGCTACCTGCTCGCCTATCTGGCCTTCGATGTCGACCTGGACCGGCTCAAGGACTGGGGCTACCTCGGCATCTTCTTCATCGCTATGGCAGGCTCCGCCACCATTGTGCTGCCGACACCCAGCACGGTCGCGATCTTTGGCGGCGCCGTCGTCCTTAACCCTGTGCTCGGCATCCCGGCGCCGATCTGCGTAGGGCTGGTCGCGGGCCTCGGTGACGCGATCGGCGAGTTCTCCGGCTACGGCCTCGGCTACGCCGGTACGGACTTGCTGCGCGAGAGACGTGTCTATCGCACCTTCGAAGGCTGGATGAGGCGCAAAGGCGTCCTGACTATCTTCCTGCTCTCAACTTTCCCCAACCCCTTGTTCGACCTCGTGGGCGCAGCGGCCGGCGGGGCCCGGATGCCGGCGCTGCGCTTCTTCTTCTCGACGCTAGCGGGCAAGATAGTCAAGGACACCTTCCTGGCCTACGGTGGCACGTTCTCGGCAGCTTTGATTACGGATTTGTTCCAGATATGACGGCACACCATCCACCCAGCTCCTCACGCACCGGTGCGATCATCGTCGCGGCTGGCAGCAGTCAGCGCATGCGCGGCGTCGACAAGCTCATGGCGCCCCTCGGAGGACGGCCCATCGTGGCTCACTCAATCGCCGCCTTCGCGTCGCACCTGGCGATCGACGATGTCGTTGTCGTTACATCTGCTGCCAACCAGGAGGCGATGGGCGCCCTGGTCGCAGAGCTGGCGCCGCGCGCCCGCGTCGTGCTCGGCGGTGCGCG
>CAZNHI010000213.1:0-5045 GCA_964572535.1 uncultured Dehalococcoidia bacterium | reverse complement strand
CGAAGCGGGTGAACTCTTGCGCAGTATGATGCGCACCAGCCAGCTTGTCTTGACGGCGGCTGGCGATTCAGGAGAGGCCAGTGTTTAGCACGTCAGCATCGACCTCCATCAACGCCACCCCGGAGGCCGTCTCCGATTTCGCCCGCCACCCCGAGTGGGCCCACGAGCGCCTCGACATCACCGTCGGCGACAAGCCCACCCAGCAGGCCGGCGCCACCTTCGAATCTCCGCCGTCGCAGCTGCGGGATTCATCCTGCAGGGTCGTTCCCCGCACCAAACGCCGTCGTCCTCCCGGCCTGCCATAATCAGATCGCGATGCTCAGCCAGGAAGAGAACGACACCCTCACCCAGGTTGGCCCCGGCACACCCCTGGGCAACCTCCTGCGGCGCTACTGGCATCCCGTGGCCGCTGCCGCGGAGCTCAAAGAGCGCCCTACCCGTCCCGTCAAGCTCCTCGGCGAGGACCTCGTCGTTTTCAAGTCCGGCGACGAATCCTACGCCCTCATCGAGCGCTTCTGCGCCCACCGCGGCACCGACCTCGCCCATGGCATCGTCGAAGACTCGGCGCTGCGCTGCCCGCGGCACGGCTGGCTCTACGGCGACACCGGCCTCTGCCTCGACATGCCTCTGGAAGAGCAGCTGCCCCCCGAAGAGATCAGACTGAAGGCGTACCAGGCCCAGGCCAAGGCAGGCATGATCTGGGCCTACCTCGGTCCTGAACCCGCCCCCTTGATCCCCGATTGGGAGCCCTTCAGCTGGCAGGACGGCCTCGTCCAGGTCGTGCTCTCCGTGCTGCACTGCAACTGGCTGCAATGCCAGGAAAACACGCTGGACGGCGTCGACCTCGAGCTGTTCGTCGACGCCCTGCAGCGCGCCGCCGAGAGCGGTCAACCGCCGCCGCTGCCACCCCTCGACTTCGCCTTCGACGAGTTCGAACACGGCTTCGTCGTCAGGCCGGGAGCCGGCGCCGATGCCTCTGTTTCCAAGACATCGCTCTGGCCCAACGGCCTCTTCTCCGGCGACTCCCGCTCCTGTCGCCTCGAGTGGCGCGTGCCCATCGACGATGAGACCACCCTTAACCTCGCCTGGTTCTTCGATCGCGCCGCCCCCGGCTCCCAGGCTGCGACTGCGCCGGCCGTCCACTATTGGTACGCGCCGCCCCGCGAAGCAGAGACCGGCGAAGCGATCAGGACGCATCAACTCAACAAGAAGTTCGCCATCTGGCTCAACCAGGCGCCGATCGTCGACCGCACCAGGGAGCACCTCAGCGAAGGCGACGCAGGTGTCGTCATGCTGCGCAACAAGCTGTTCAGTCAGATCGGCCTGATCCAGGACGGCGGCGAGCCCAAAGCGCTAATCTACGACCCGGCCCAGAACCAGAAGCTGCGCCTGCCGGAGACAACCGCCCTGTTCGCGGATGCTCCGGACGCCCCCGAGATCGCCTTCCCCTACCTCGCCGGTCAACCGGACGACGTCGCCGAGTCCTACCGCAAAGTCGTCGAGAGCTGGCGCCAGCGGGATGGGACGGCATGATCTCGCCCAGAGTCTGGCGCAGGGCACACGTCGCCGCCGGACGCAGCCTGCGCGCGGCACAGACCCACTGCCTCACCCTGGTCAGCGCCGCGGTCCTGGGCGGTCTCGCGTTCCTAGTCCTGTCCAGCGACGCCTTCCAGGACTCCCGAAAAGTCGCGCCACAGGAACCCGCACCGCGCATACTCACTTACGTCGCCGTCCGCCGCGACTACGCTCTCGCGCAATACGCCGTCGGCCTTGCCTGGACACCGCCGTCTTCTGACTTCGACGCGGAAGCGGTCGCGTCCTACTTTAACGCTGCGGCACGCCGCATCCCGCTGCCTCGCGCCGGCGCGGCTGTTTCTACCGTGCCCTTCTCCGTCACGCTGCCGGAAGGCACGCCGCAGGAGACAGCGGAGGCGCTCCTGACCGCGATGGCGGATGCGGAGGCGCTGGGCCTGCGCTTCCAACTCACAAGCCTTGACTCCGAAGCGCAGAACTGATCGGGCATGCGCGGCGTATCGAGTGTTATGACACACCGCCGCCTGGACGTGAGGCTCCGCGTGCTCGCCCGCCGCACCCGTCGTCTTGGTTGGGGCCTCCTCAGACAGCACTACGTCACCCTGGGCAGCGTCGCCGTCATCGGCGTCCTCTTCGCGCTCATCATGACCAGCGATAGCTTCGTCAGCCGCAAGGACCGCCAGCTTTCGCAGCGTCCCTCCACGTCAGACAGCGCGGCCCCGTCCCGGCCACCCGCGCAGCGCTACTCCCTGCTCTTCTACGTGGTCAACGACCAGGAGCAGCTCAGGGCGATCTCAGAGGCGTTCGCCGGCGATCGGGAAGCTCGCGCTGGCGGCCCCTACGAGGTCGACCACGTCGTCTACCTCATCGCCGGCACAGAAGAAGAAGAGTCCGCCACCATCGCGCGCCTCAACTTCGAGGCGATCCTCGTCCAGGGCTCCAACATCGATATGAGAGTCGTGGACATGCGCGGCCGCTTCGAGAGGCGCTGATCCCGCTCCCCGGACGGAGACAGCGCCGCCCCTATCGGTCGCCGCTTCGGAGGTGAATCCCAGCGCCGCTGCCTAATATTCGCGACCAGCGTAGAATCTCTTCCGAGTCGAGGTGCGGAGGTAACCCACAATGCTGAGCAAAGAAGACAACGAGCTGCTGTGCCGCGTAGGGCCGGGGACGCCCACCGGGGAGCTGATGCGCCGGTACTGGATCCCGGCCGTCCTCTCCAGTGAGCTACCGGCTCCGGACAGCCCTCCGCTGCGCCTCAAGCTGCTGGGGGAGGAGCTGATCGCCTTCCGCACCACCAGTGGCGCCGTCGGCGTCATCCAGAACTCCTGCCCCCACCGCGGTGCCTCCCTGTTCTTCGGCCGCAACGAGGAAGAGGGTCTGCGCTGCGTCTACCACGGCTGGAAGTTCGACGTGGCCGGAGCCTGCGTCGACATGCCCTCCGAGCCCGCGGAATCGAACTTCAAGACCAAGGTCCACGCTACCGCCTATCCCACGCGGGAGCGCGGCGGCCTCATCTGGACCTATATGGGCCCGCGATCTTCCGGGGAAGAACCCCCGCCGCTGCCAGACCTCGAAGCCAACATGCTCGCTGACGGCGATTGCGCTATCTACCTCTACCACCTCGAGAACAACTGGATGCAGGGCTGGGAGGGTGAGATGGACACCGTCCACGCCGCCTTCCTGCACGGCGGCGCCACCCGCATCCAGGATACGCAGCCCGGCACCTTCGCCTACTACCAGGCCCGCCAGCGCGACGCCATGTTCTCCGTCATCGACACCGAATGGGGCACCTCCTACGGCGTGCGCCGCCCCGCGGAGGAGGACACCTACTACTGGCGCATCGCCCACCAGATGTTCCCCTTCTACGCCATGGTGCCCACCGGCGTCCTCGGCCTTGAGGTGCGCTTCCGCGCCTACGTCCCCCTCGACGATTACAACACCCTCGTCTGGACCGTGAACCGCCTCGGCAACACCCGTCCCACGGCCGTGCGCGGTATGCCGCCCGCCGGCACCGCCATCCGCCTCGACTACCTCCCCACCACGTCAGACTCCCTCGGACGCTGGCGCCTCACTCAAAACCTCGGCAACGACTTCGAAATCGATCGCGACCTGCAGAAGTCGGGCGAAAGCTTCTCCGGCATCCGTGGCATCCGTCAGCAGGACGGAGCCGTTACCGGCAGCATGGGGCCAATCTACGACCGCACCTCCGAGCACTTGGGCACCACCGATGCCCTGATCATCCGCACCCGTCGCCGTGTCCTCGCAGCCGCAAGAGCCCTGCGCGACGAAGGCATCCTGCCCCCCGGCGTGGATGCGCCCCAGATCTACCGTCAGCGCTCCGGCGGCGTCATCCTCCCTCGTAACGTCGACTGGTGGGAGGGCAGCAAAGACCTCCGCCAGGCCTTCATCGAGCGCCCGGAGCTGGCGCCCCTAGCAGCCCTCGGCAACGCCTAGCGGCTCCCCCTCTGTAGACAATCCCTACATGCGCCCCTTTAGCGGGGTCCGGGGTGTCCCCCGTCTTTCAATGCAGCCTCCTTCGGCTTTCAACACAAAAGCCCCCTCTCCTCGCAAGGAGAGGGGGTTGGGGGTGAGGTTTCTTAACCGATCGAGTCCCTGAAGACGATCGCCTCTGCGCCCGCCGCCGCCAGCTCCTCGATCGGCAGGATCGGCGTCGCCGCGAAACGCAGCCAGGGCACGAACGGCGCCGTTGTCTTCGCGAGCGTCTGCAGCGAGTCAACCTCGATGATCGCAATGCCGCCTGAGTTGTCGGCAAAGCCGTAGAAGCCCCTGAACTCCGCGCCCGCCGGCGGCTGCCACTTGCTGAACACCTCCAGCGAACGCTTCTCGCCTTCCTCCGATGAGTCAATGAATTCCCAGGTCAAGTGGAAAAGCACCTTTGTCCTCCTTCAATAAAAAACCTGTGGGGCCACAACTCTAAACCCGCCCGCAACTGAAAACGAGACCCCTCGAAATGTCCCCGTGTTCCCTCTGTTCCCACTGTAACCTTGACAGCCTGCATCGGCCCTTATACAGTCCGTGAACGATATGTACTGTTCCGCACTTTACGTAAACAATTCGTATCTACATCACATAACGTAACGGGCCAATCAAGGAGGAGGGACTTGAACACGGCCGAAACCCTGGAACAGCGCCTCCGCGTCATTCTGGTCCGGCAACTCAAGCTGGAGGACGATTCCGCTCTCCTGGCGGAGGCCGGCCTCTCTGACGCCGGCCTCGACTCGCTGGGTATGCTCGCCTTCATCGCCGGCATCGAGCGCGAGTTCGACGTCTCGGTCAGCGATCGCGACTACGAAGAGCTGGAGACCTTCGGCGACGCCGTCGCGCTGGTGGCGAGGCTTTCCCATGCCTGACGCGCCTCGCGCAGTCGTCGTCACCGGCCTCGGCGTCGTCTCCCCCATCGGCAACGCCCGGGGCCTGGGCGTTGCCAATGGCTCCGATGCACAAAGCTCCCTGCTCCCCTTTAGCGGGGTCCGGGGTGTCCCCGGTCT
>CAZNHI010000212.1:0-5046 GCA_964572535.1 uncultured Dehalococcoidia bacterium | reverse complement strand
CGTCGGCATCGACTCTATCTACGGCCCCACAGAGACCGTCATCGTCGCGGACGCCTCGGCCGACCCCGCGATCTGCGCCGTCGACCTGATCGCGCAGGCAGAGCACGACGAGCTGGCGGCGCCGATCTTGATCACGGACTCGCGAGAGCTGGCAGACAAGGTCGCGGCTGAGGTGGAACAACGCCTGGCCGTACTACCGCGCGGCGCCGTGGCCAGCGCAGCCTTCGGCAATCGCGGTGGCGCCGTCGTCGCTTCCAGCATCGAAGAGGCAGTGGCTCTGGCCAGCGAGTACGCCCCGGAGCACCTTTGCATCCTCGCGCAGGACGCTCGCCGGCTCGCTTCGCTGGTCAAAAACGCCGGTGGCGTGTTCATCGGCGAAGGCTCCCCGGAGGCGATCGGCGACTACACAGCGGGGCCCAGCCACGTCATGCCCACGGGCGGCGCCGCGCGTTTTGCGTCGCCCCTCAGCGTGCAAGACTTCCTCAAGTTCAGCACGGTGATCGACCTCGCGGACGACAGCGTCTTCGAGCTTGGTCCCGCCGGGGCGATCATCGCCCGCGCCGAGGGCCTGGTCGGCCACGCCCGCGCCATCGAAGAACGGCTGCCAAAGTGACGACGGGCAGACGGGCAGACGAGCAGACTGGCAGAGGCGCTGCTGGCAATCGGAACCGGCTGGACGCCTCATGACTCCTCCGGGCGCGCTCGACCGCTGGATGCAGCCCCACCTGGTTGCGACGCCGCCCTACGTGCCGGTCGAGCCGCCGGACGAGGTCGCGCAGCGCATCGGCCTGCCGCCGGAGCGCATCGTCAAGCTGGACGCCAACGAGAACCCCTACGGCCCCTCGCCGAAGGTCGTTGCGGCGCTCGCGCAGGGGCAGAGCTACCACATCTACCCGGACCCGGAGCAGCGCAAGGTGCGCGCCGCGCTCGGCCGCTACGTTGGTTTCGAGCCTGAGTGGCTGGTCGCGGGCGCGGGCAGCGACGAGCTGATCGATCTGCTCGTGCGCCTGTTTGTGCCGCCGGGTGAATCGATCCTCAACTTCCCGCCGTCGTTTAGCTTCTACCCCTTCCTGGCGTCGGTGCAGGGCGCGGGCGTGGCCAACGTCCAGCGCCGCGCCGACCACACGATCGACCTCGAATCGGCGCTGATCGCCGCGCAGGGCGCGCGTCTCGCGGTCGTCGCGTCACCGAACAACCCGTCCGGCACGCTGCTGCCGCGCAACGACGTCGAAGCGCTGGCCCAACTCGGACGTCCGTTGGTCATCGACGAGGCCTACACGGAGTTCGCCGGCGAAAGCTGCGTCGACCTCGTGCGCAAGTACCCGAACCTGATCGTCCTGCGCACGCTGAGTAAGTGGGCAGGGCTGGCGGGCCTGCGCATCGGCTACATGGTCGCGGACCCGTCGCTGATCGACGTGATCATGCGGATCAAGCAGCCGTACAACATCAACGCCGCCGCCGAGATCGCCGTGCTCGCCAGCATGGACGACCTGCCGTACCTGCAGGGCCTGGTGCGGTCGATCGTCAAAGAGAAGCAGCGCCTGGAGGTGGAGCTGGCGCAGCTGCCCGGCTTCGAAGTCACGCCGTCGAGCGCCAACTTCCTGCTCTGCCGCCTCAGCGGCGTCAGCGCCCGCGAGGTCCACGCCCGCCTGACCGAGCGCGGCGTCCTGGTGCGCTACTTCGACACGCCGCTGCTGCAAAACCACCTGCGCATCAGCGCCGGCCGTCCTGACCAGACCGACGCGCTACTAGCGGCGCTGCGTGAGATAATCGCGGGAGCGAAGGTGTGAGCATGAGGGCACGTACTGGTCCGTTAGGCAAAGAGGCAAAGAGGCAAAGAGGCAAATTGGTCTCTCTCTGCCCGTCTGCGCGTCTGCCCGTCTGCCCGTGGGGTGTTGGGTGATGGGGAGGATCGGCACCTACAAGCGCGAGACCAAGGAGACGAGCATCGAGGTCAGTTGGGACCTTGACGGCTCCGGCGTGTCCGACGTCTCGACCGGCATCGGCTTCCTCGACCACATGATCGACCAGCTGGCGCGTCACGGAATATTTGACATAACCTGCAAGGCCAGGGGCGACCTGCACATCGACACGCACCACACGGTCGAAGACGCGGGCATCGCGCTGGGCAGGGCGCTGCTCGAAGCGCTCGGTGACGCGAAGGGCATCGTACGCATGGGCGACGCGCTGGTGCCGCTGGACGAAGCGCTGGCGCAGGTCGCAGTCGACCTCTCGGGCAGGGCGTACTCGGTGATCGACGTGACCTGGAACGAAGCGCGCATCGGTGAGCTGCCCTGCGACCTTTACGAGCACTTCCTGCAGTCGCTGGCGCACGAAGGCCACTTCAACCTGCATGCGCGCATGATCGCCGGCGTCAACGACCACCACAAAGCGGAGTCGATCATGAAGGGGCTGGCGCGCTCGCTCAGCGCCGCCACCCGCCTGGACCCGCGCCGCTCCGGCCAGACCCCCAGCACCAAAGGGACGATAGGGTAGGCAGCGGGTTCTCTAGCCGAGAAGCGGATTGAGGTTCAGCTTAGCCGAATCCGCTTATCCGCTCAGCATCCGCTGACAGTCTCACACCGCCTGCCCCGCGGCGTAGCCGGATGCCCACGCCCACTGGAAGTTGTAGCCGCCCAGCCAGCCCGTCACGTCCACGCACTCGCCGATGAAGTAGAGCCCCGGCGCCTTGCGCGACTCCATGGTGCGTGACGATAGCTCCCGCGTGTCCACGCCGCCTACGGTCACCTCCGCCTTGGTGTAGCCCTCGGTGTCGCTGGGCCAGAGGCGCCACGCCCGCAGACTCTCGGCCACTTCGCGCCGCTGCCGGTTCGTCATCTCGCCGACGGACCCTCGCGGCGCGTAGCGGTCGCACCAGGCCTGGGCGAAACGGCGGGGCAGGCGATCGCCGAGGATCGCCGCCAGACTGCGCGGGTCCTCGATCCACGCCTCGATCAGCTCCTCCGCCGCTGCGTCGGGCAGCAGGTTGATCTCGATCGCCTCGCCCTCGCGCCAGTAGCTGGAGGCCTGCAGCACGCCCGGTCCGCTCAGTCCCCGGTGCGTGAACAGCACGTTCTCACGAAACGACTGCCCGCCGCAGCTCGTCACCGCATCGATTGACACCCCGCTCAGCTCCGCGCAAAACGCCTGCTCCGCGCCCTCGAACATCAGCGGCACCAGCCCCGGGCGCGTCTCCGTCACCTGCAACCCAAACTGCTGCGCCAGGCGCAACCCCAGGTCCGTTGCCCCGATCTTCGGGATCGACAGCCCGCCGCACGCAACCACCAGCGAATCGCACTCGAAGACGCCCTGATCCGTCTCGAGCGCGAAGCCCGGCGTCGTTGCGGTGACCTCCCAGACGTCGCAGGCGGTGCGTATCTCCACGCCCACCGCTGTACACTCTTGGGCCAGCATGTCGACGATCGCCTTGGCGTTGCCGTCGCAGAACAGCTGCCCCAGCTTCTTCTCGTGATAGGCGATGCCGTGCTGCTCCACCAACGTAATGAAGTCGTCCGGCCTGTAGGAAGCCAGCGCCGAGCGGCAGAAATCTGGGTTGCCGGAGATGAATTGCTCCGGCGAGGCGTAGACGTTGGTGAAGTTGCAGCGCCCGCCGCCGGAGATCAGGATCTTGCGCCCGATGCGGTCGCTGCGTTCTAGAACGAGGACGCAACGTGCCCGCTTACCCGCCTCGATGGCGCAGAGCAGCCCGGCGGCGCCCGCCCCGATGACGATTACGTCGTAGTGCATGCAGCGCCCAGCATAGACGGCGCGGCGTTTACGCCGGCTTCAACGCCTCGATGATGTAGCGAGTGTCAGTCACCACAAACCCGACAGAGGTCGAAAGCGCTCGCTCCATCGCCAGAACCGCCTTCAGGTCGGCGCCGAGCGGGTCGAAGTCCGGCACCTCCCACGGCGCAACGCAAAGCATGTAGACGAAATCGCCCACGCTGTCATAAGCAACCCGCGCCTCGTGCCGCTGATGTCTGAGTATGTTTAGCCCGCCTGCCTCTAGGCCTTCGCGGTAGGTGTGGAAGTGATCGCCGAAATCGGTCTTGCGAGGCAGAAACGGCCGGATGTCATACCAGTTGTCGTTACCCACCTGCTGGCTGAGCAGGCTGCCGCCCGGCCGCAGGAGGTCGACGACCTCGCCAGGAGTCATGGCGGAGTGACGGTTGAGCACGAGGTCGAACGAGCACGCCGAGAACGGCAGACGCTCGTCCTGACAATGGACAACTTCGACGCGCAGCGGCCCCAGGTGGGCGGCAGCAACCGGAACGTTGGGCGCCCACTCCTCCGTCGCAACGCACTGTCTGCCACTGCCTTCGAGAATCTCAAACAGGCGCTCGCCGCCGCCGGTTCCGATGTCGAGGACTCGCTGCGCGTTGCTGACAAGCTCCCGTGCGCGCTCGACGTAGTCCCAGGGCTGAAGCAACGAGACGGCGCGGTTGGCGGGGAAGTCGCTCCAGCCGCTGAAGCCCTTCGCGCGCTCGACGTAAGGGCGCAGGCGCTCGCATGCCTGATCAAGCGTCTCTGTCGTCACGCCTATGCCTCGACCAGCTCCTCGACGTCGAACCGGTAGCGCTCGATGATCGGGTTGGCCAGCAGCTGGTCGCACATCGTGTCGATGCGCGCGCTCGCAGCCTCGGCACTGTCAGCGGTCAGGCGTATCTCGATGTACTTGCCCGCCCGCACGCCCTCGACTTCGGCGAAGCCGAGCGACCGCAGCCCGTCCGCGATCGTCAGACCCTGGGGGTCGTTAACCGTGGGCTTCAAAGAGACGTAAACGCGGGCCAGGAACGATGCCATGGCTAGAAGCTCATCAGCTCGCGGCCCGTCAGCCGCCGGTACGCCTCGTGGTAGCGCTCGCTCGTCTTTTCGATGATCTCCGGCGGCAGGTGGGGCGCCGGTGGCTCCTTGTTCCAGCCCGACTGCGTCAGCCAGTCGCGCACGAACTGCTTGTCGAAGCTCGCCTGCGGGCGCCCGGTGTGATACTCGTCCGCCGGCCAGAAGCGCGACGAGTCCGGCGTCAGCATCTCGTCGATGATG
>CAZNHI010000211.1:0-5048 GCA_964572535.1 uncultured Dehalococcoidia bacterium | reverse complement strand
CGTATCGGGACGCGCGTGGTGGCTGAGATTGCTTCGCCTCGCGCTGCCGCGCTCTGGCTCGCAATGGTGTCCGGAGACGCTGTGCGCGGTTACTTCCAGAGGCAGCCGCGGGCTGCTGCCTCGGCCGCGTCCTCCAGCTGCACGATCTGGTCGCGATAGAGCCCGTCCTGCGTCCAGGCCCAGCCGAAGCCCTCGGCCACCAGCGTTGCGTCCACGGAGGTGCCGTCCTCGAGGAAGACGTAGCGCAGCAGCCGCCCGAAGCTGTCCTCCGTGCGCGCGTCCGGCAGCAGCAGCAGCACTGTCTTGCCGAGCAGCTGCTCGTTGCGGTCCGTGGCCTCGCGGAAACAGCGGTCGCCGCGCTCCGGCGTGTCCACGCCGAAGTAGCGCACCCGCAGCTTGCGGCCATCGATACGCACGTCGATAGTGTCGCCGTCGATTATCTCTTCGAGCTCCGCGCGCTGCAGGCTGTCGAGACTGAAGCCGGGTGGCAGGGTGAGCAGCGTCGGTTGCGGCGCCAGTGGCGGCCGTAGCGCGTCCTCGCCGGCGATGAAGTAGGGAAGTCCGGCCACGCCTGTCCCAATTGCCAGGACGACGAGGACGACCAGCCAGCCCCGTCTCGATCTCGCCGAGAGCCGGATCGGCCGTCCGCGTCTCATGCTAGCGCCCGCGCCGGGCCTCGCACCGTTGTAGCACGGAAGCGCTCCAGGTCCGGGGCTGTGGCCGGCTGCAGCGTTTCTGCGAAGGCCAGCGCCACGCCGCGATACAGCTGCCGCTCCCCTGCCGCCAGCCCGACGGCTGTCCTGGGCGCGCCGATCTCCTGCGCCCACGCCTGCAGCGCCTCGCGCACCTCCCAGTCGTACGTCTCGTCCGGGGCCATTAGCGCGAGGACTACGCCCAGGCTGTCGCCCGGCTCGAAGTCAGCCTCCAGGCGCACGTCGGCGCCCGCGAAGCCCTTGAGCCGTGGCGCCACCTCAGCCTGGAGAAAGCGCGAGTAGCGCGGGTCGGTCCCGAAGGGCTCCAGCGCCGCGAACTCAGACAGCACGAAGTAAAACGCCAGGTCGAAGTCCGAACCCGCCTCGCCTTCGATCACACCGATGGCGATGACGCGGTCGAGGGAGGAGAGGCCCGCGGCGGCCTCGATCAGTTGCCTGCGGTCATCCATGCCGGTGGTTAGGTTGAGCGATACGAAGTCGAGGTGGAGGACCTGTTGGCTCACAGAGGTTCGCGCGGCGAGGGCGGCGGCACGTAGGGAGTGGGGCGCTGCGGCGTCTTGGGCCGGGTCCAGTTACGCGGCGCGGGCTCCGTCTCAGCTCCGGTGGGGTTGGCGCGCTCGCCGGTGTTCCAGGACTCCGGCGGCTGCCACGGTACGGCGATGGCCTGCTTGCGGTCGCGTTCGAAGTAGGTGGGGCCCTTTTGTAACACGCCATCCGCGAGCTCGATCACCCGCTGGGCTTTCTCCATGACCAGCCGGTCGTGGGTAGTCGTGATGATCGTGACGCCTTCTTGCTCGATGACGTCTAGCAGCAGCTGGAAGATCTGCGTCGCCGTGGTCGAGTCGAGCTCGCCAGTCGGCTCGTCTGCCAGGACCAACGCGGGCCTGTTGGCCAGCGAGCGCGCGATCGCCACGCGCTGCTGTTCGCCGCCGGACAGCTCGTACGGCCGGTGGTGCGATCGGCGGCCGAGGCCCACCAGGTCTAGCAGCTCGTTGGCGCGCCGGCCGCGCTCCCTGATCGGCGCTCCGGCGATGCGCAGCGCGATCTCGACGTTCTCGTAGGCTGAGAGCAGCGGCAGCAACCCGAACGACTGAAACACGAATCCCAGCTTGTGGCGTCGCAACTCCGTCAGTTGCTTGTCGCTCATTGCTGAGACGTCGTCGCCACCGATGTAGACGTGGCCCTTGGTCGCCTTGTCCAGGCCTGCGATCACGTTGAGCAGCGTGGTCTTGCCGGAACCGGAGCGCCCGATGATCGCCACGAACTCGCCCTTGTGCACGTCGAACGTGACATCGTTGAGCGCATGGATTATCTGGTTGCCCACCTGGAACTCGCGGCTCACGCCCTCGACACGGATCAGCGGCGCATCCTGGTTAGTCATTTCGATCGTCCAGGTCCGCGTCCTCCGGCAGCACTTCGACCATACCTTCAACCAGGCGCAGCTTCGCGCGCTCGGTGACGTCGATGCGCTGCAGGTACTCCTTGGGGATCTGCAGGCGCCCGGTGCGGTCGACGACCGCGTATTCGTCGTGATAAACGTAGGACTCGCGACCCTCGAAGGCGACGCGCCGGAAGCTCTCGGTGCTGATCCTGCCGTCACGAATCGCTACGACGCGTTCAACCTGGTTGGCGATCGCCGGGTCGTGCGTCACAACGACGATGGTCACGCCCAGCTCCTGGTTCAGCCCACGCATGACGCTGAACACCTCGGACGCGGTCTGGGAGTCGAGCTCTCCCGTGGGCTCGTCGGCCAATAGCAGCGGAGGCTCGTTGGCCAGCGCCACGGCAATCGCGACGCGCTGCTGCTCGCCGCCAGAGAGGCGGTCCGGTTTGATGTCAATGCGGTGGCTCAACCCGACCAAATCCAGCAGCCCCCGCGAGCGATTGCGCGCCGTCTGGGGCTCCACGCCCTCGAGTACCATCGGCAGCTCCACGTTCTGCAGTGCCGTGAGGTACGGCAGGACGTTGCGCGACGTCTGCTGCCAGACGAAGCCGACCTCCTTGCGCCGGTAGGTAACGAGGTCCGCGGGCGTCATGGTCAGGAGGTCGCGTCCGCCCACGAGGCAGCGCCCGGCGCTCGGGATGTCGAGGCCGGCGAGCACGTTGAGCAACGTCGATTTGCCGGAGCCGGACGCCCCGACGATCGCCATCAACTCACCGCGCTGCACCTTGAGGTCAAGGCCGCGTAGCGCCACGACTTCAAGGTCTTCCGCTTTGTAGATCTTGAAGAGGTCTTCGCAGAGGATGTAGGGCTCTTGGCCGGTCTTCGCAGCCGGGTTGTCCGGCTCTCCCAGGTTCGTGGTCATTCAGTATTAAGTCTCGCCGATGCGCAGGACTCGGTGCAACGCAAGGCGCGAGTAGAGTAGCACCACGGCTCCGATGGTCACAAGGAAGACCAGGCCCAGTACCAGCCACGCCGTCCCCACGGTAAGCCAGCTAATCTCCAGGTGCATCGGCGGCAGGACCTCGTCGCCGGTCTCTGTCAGTCCCATGTAGCGGATCATCAGGCTACCCAGGCGCATGCCCATTAGCGTACCGGCGATCATGCCGAGCCCGATTACGAAGATCTGCTCGAAGCCGACGACGATCGCGATCTGCTGCTTCGAGAAGCCCATCGTCCGCAGGACGGCGAACTCCAGCGTGCGGCGTTGCGCCGTCAGGTAGGAGTAGATCAAGAAGCCGATGGCGCTGAGGATTAAGATCGCGGCAAAGCTGATGAACAGGATGCCTTCCCAGCCGGCCGCCACAAGCGGGTCCTTCTGCTGCACCGCCTGCAGTTCCTCGAAGCTCACGATCTGGCCCACGAAGGCGCCGCCGGTGATCGCCGCGCGCAGGTTGCTCAGGGATTCGTCACCGCCTTTGAACCACATTTCGTTGGGGTAGTGCAGTGGCCCGCTGGGGTTGCCGTTGATCAGGGCCGCCAGCGTCGGCCCGTCCACGACGATCGATGGGTTCAAGCGCGGGTCCTTCAGCGTCGGAAACAGGTCGTACGTGCCGACGATCTGCACATCTGTGAACAGGTTCAAGACGAAGACGTTGGTCACGTCGCCCACCTTGAGGCCGCTAACCTCCAGGAAGGCTTTGCTCGCCAGGACCGGCATTAGCCCGCTGCCGCTGGTGAACTGCAGGCCGTGGCCGCTGATCTGGCCCGGCTGCGGCTGCCAGCTCAGTTCCAGCCCCGTGAAGCCTCCCGACGGCGCGGTGCGCGTCAGGTCGTTGAGCTTCGCGGGCAGCAGGCCTTGCAGGGGGATCCAGCTCTCGGTCGAATCGAAGCCGTAGACCGCCGTTGGGTCCGGAAGCCCGCCGCTCGTCCGCTGGGGGTCGAATTGCATTTTCCGCGACTCCAGCGCCGGGTCCAGCGTGGCCGACGCCGTGGTGTGCAGGTCGTCGAACTGGATCGCCCCAAACGGCGCGGCGAGGCGTGTCGGCGAGCGCAGCATTATCGATGTCAGGGTCAGCGCTCCCTGTGGCTCGAGGATCGGGTAGGGGCCGTTGACGCGATCGAAGGCGTTGTTGCGACGAATCACGGTGTTAGTGAAGTTGATGCCGGGGCGTTTGAGGTCTGTGACCAGCAGGTTCCAGCCGGGCTGCATCTGCTGCACGTCGTCGGGGCCCAACTGGTAGCTGAAGTAGCGCCCCGTCGCGTCGAAGACTTCGATCTGCAGGCTGAAGGCGCTGGGCATCTGCACGGGGTTCACCCAGAGGCCCAACCAGCGCGCGTCCGAGGGCAGCGTGACGCCGAACTCCTGCGGCCGCCGCTCTCGGAGCTTGCCCATCAACGTCCCCAGCGAGTCGTGCGCGAAATCGCCGCGGAAGTAGGCGACGTCGTCGAAGCTGTCGGCGTCGACGCCCAGGATGTCGATCGAAGTGCGCGAGATCAGCTCGCCCTGGCTGCCTCCGGTCCGATACACCGCAGTCGCGCCGCCGGCCTCCAGACGCGTCGCAGAGTCGTTGGCGGAACCGCTGGGGCCGGCGCCCGGCAGCGTACGCACCTCCGCCAGGCGCCAGGAAGCGCCCGATTCGTAGTAGGCGCGGTCGGCGTAGCTGGTCTCCAGGGTTGCGCCGAAGCTCGCGGCGAACATGCCGACGGCCGTGGCCAGCATCAGCAGCAGGACGAGGCGCGAGTAGTGCACCGGGTTGCGCACCAGCTGCCACATCCCGATCAGCACCGCCGCGCCCTGCGCCCTCGCCACCACCCAGGCCAGGACGCGCAGCACCAGCGGGAACAGGCGCAGGAAGACGATGCCCACGGTGAGGATGAAGAACGCCGGCGCCAGCAGCATCACCGGGTCTACGGACTGCTCGCCGAAGAAGCCCTCGGTGACGAGCCCGCCG
>CAZNHI010000210.1:0-5076 GCA_964572535.1 uncultured Dehalococcoidia bacterium | reverse complement strand
GGGCAGGTCGATATGGAACGGGCGCGGCGTGTGGCGGCGGCCATGCAGTCGCACTCCCTGCCCGCCGCTATCGCCCTGGCGCGCAACGGTGACTTCGACGGCGTCACGCGACTGCTCGACGTCGGTGGCGGCTCCGGTTGCTTCGCGATCGCGCTGGCGCTGCAGCACCCGGAGCTGCACTGCACGATCATGGAGCTGCCGGCGATGTGCGAGGTCGCGCAGGAGTACATCGAGGCCGGTGGCGTCACGGGCCGGGTCGACACGGTGGCGGTCGACATGTTCCGCCAGCCCTGGCCGCGCGGCTACGACGCCATGTTCTTCTCCAACGTCTTCCACGACTGGAACTTCGAGACCTGCCAGTGGCTGGCCGAGCGCTCCTGCGAGGCGTTGAACGCAGGCGGGCGCATCTACCTGCACGAGATGCTGCTGGACGATGACGGCGCTGGCCCGCTGACCACAGCCTCCTTCTCGATGCTCATGCTGGGCACGCAGGGGCAGCAGTTCAGCTTCCCGGAGCTACGTGGCCTACTGGAGGCGGCTGGCTTCGTCGACATCGCGGCGAAGAGTACGTACGGCTACTACTCGCTGGTCGTAGGCCGCAAGCCTTAGATTTCGCGCTGGGCGCGGGCGAGCAGTTCGAAGGCGCGATCCTGGTACGCGCCGCGGTCTTCGCCTACGAAGAGGATGTGCGTCATGATCTCGGCCGCTCCGCCGCGCCGGATCGTCGCCAGACGCTCGATGATCTGCTCCTCGGTCCCGGACGCCACCAACGATGCGACAAGCTCATCGGAGAAGCCCTGGCCCGTGTCGGGGTAACCAGCGACTTTGAACATCGCCTGGTACATCGGGAACGTGCCGTACGCGCCCACCTGCTCCTGCGCCGCCACTCTCACGGCCTCGCGGTCGCTGCTGAGACAGATCGGCACGTGGGCGACCAGCGGCGGCGCCTCGCGACCCGCTGACTCCGCGCCTACGCGCAAGGCCGGCAGCGCGACATCACGCAGATAGTCCCAGGGGCACATCCAGCTGATCGCGCCGTCCGCCAGCTCGCCGCAGAGACGGAACGCCCCCGCGCTGAGCGCCGAGGCCATTACCGGCACGTCTATCGGCTCACGTAGGCGCACCCGCGCCGAGACGAACTCACCCTTGAAGTCGACGGCGCCCTCGTGCAGGAACGACCTGATGATGATCAAGTACTCGCGCAGGTGGGTCAGGGGCTTGCGATAGTCGGCGCCGTACAGGGGTCCCATCGCCGCCGGCGTGCTCGGCCCGATACCGAGACGGAAGCGCCCGGGCGCCAGCGCGTGCATCGCCATCGCCTGCTGCGCGATCAAGATCGGCGCGCGGGGCCAAGTGGGCAGGATCGAGGTGCCGAGCTTGATCCTGATCGTGATCATGGCGGCGGCCGCGAGCAGGAGCATCGTGTCCGGCATCACGCCGCCCTGTGGGGTCCACACCGCCGCGACGCCCAACTCCTCCGCCCGCCGCACAGTCTCGACCAACTCCCGCCCGTCGCGGTTAGACAGCTGCACACCAATGGTCATTTCGGCCTCCAAGAGTGCAGGCGACGCCTCATCCGCCTATCCGTATGCTAATTCGCTGACTACCCGGCGTAGGACCAGCCGAGGATGCGCTGGGTGAGGGGCTCGCCCTCGCGCAGGACGCTGCCGTCCAGCACGCGGCCCAGCGCCAGCGTGTGGTCGCCGGCGTCGACCAACTCGTCGACCTGGCATTCGAGATAGGCAAGGCCTTCGTCCAGGATGGGGCAGCCGGTCAGCGCGCCCAGCTGGTACGGCACGCCGGCCAGCTTGTCGTAGACCACGGCGCTGGCCTGGCCGGAACGACCCTGGATCTTGGAGGCGTCGCGCGGCTGGCAGAACTTCACGGCCAGCCCGCGCTGCTCCGCGCCGAGCATGTTCACCGTGTAGAAGCCCGTCTCGCGCAGGTTGCGCAGGGTGGTGCTGTTGCGCTCCAGCGACACGGCGACCAGGCGCGGGTTGAACGAAACCTGCATCACCCAGTCGGCCATCATGCCGTTGATGTTGTCGGAGCCGTGGGAGCCAATTACGTAAAGTCCGTACGGCATCGACTCCAGCGCTTCGACTATCGGGTTGAGCTCGATCTTGTGTGTCATGCGCGCACCTCTGTGTTGAAAGCCGGAGCCATCCCGGACCCCGCTGAAGGGCGGCAAACGGAGTCAATTCAGTATAGAGCAGAGCTGGATTGGAGCCAGAAAGCCAGCGCCCGTAGCGCCGTCTTCAGCGGGCGACTCCGGGGGGGGCCGCCCCGGCTTTCAATCACGACGCACGCTCTTTCAAGTCCAACGCCTTAGCGGGGCCACGGGGGTGTCCCCCGGCTTTCAATGCAGAGGGCTGTTCTAGACGCCGAGCGGATGGCGAATGGTGCGCACCTCTTTGACCTGGCGTCGCAGCAGTCGTGGCAGGTCAGCGTAAACGCCGGTGCGGTAGCGTCGCGTGCGGGGCTTCTCGTAGCGCGTGGCGACGTCAGACAACGCCACTACCTCGGTGCGCAGGTGCTCGACCTGGGCGCGCAGCATGTCGACCTCCGAAAAGAGGCCGCCGAGCTTGGTCGACGCGGGAGCGCCCGGGAGAGGCTGCTGCGCGAACTCCGAGGAGATGCGCACGCGCGGGGCGACAGAGGCCGCGCGATGGGCAGCGGGGCGCTTGTGACTGCCGTTCAGCAGCGTCATGCCGCCGTAACCGCCGACGAGGATGAGCCAGAAGGCAACGATGATGACGAGGATTTCCACGGGGAGGACTCCTTTGCCTGTTGATTGGGGGCTTCCCTGCCCCCTGCTAGAGGGATGCTGTAGACGTGGGTGCAGGCACATCCTATGAAGGCCAGTTCAGGCACAACATTCGGGAAAACCCTAAGTTCCCGCACCTGCGCGTCGCTGGTATGAAGCTGAAATGTCCGCTCCCGGACCGCCGCCTCTGGTTCGTGGCGCGGCGCAGCGTTAGCCTTCAGCTATGGATCTGAAGAGGATTCGGCTGACTGCCGCGTGCATCGCCGTCGCCACGCTCGGCGTAGTCGCCTGCGGGGGGGGCAAGGCGGACATAGCCGCACTGGCGACCCGGGCGGCAGACGCTACGCCGTCGCCAGCGCTCGACATGCGCGCGAAGGGGACGAAGTTCGACAAGGACACGCTGGTGGTACCGGCGAAACGCGAGGTCGTGCTCACGTTCGACAACCAGGACAGCGGCGTCAGCCACAACGTAGCCGTCTACACCGCGCAGGACGCGAAGCAGAACCTGTTCCGCGGCGAGCTCTTCCCGGGCAAGGAGCAGCGCGAGTATCGCTTCCAGGCGCCGGAGGCCGGCGTTTACTACTTCCGCTGCGATGCGCACCCGGGCATGGACGGCGTGTTTATCGCGAAGTAGGGGGCGAGCTTCGAAACGCCCCAGGCGTCGCCTTTTGAGGGCCCCGGGGCGTCCGACCCGAAGTTCACTCCGAATCAGGCGATCGCGGCGCCCTTGCTGCGGTTGCAGGTCTCGCAGAGCAGCTGCAGGTTGCGCGCTGTGTTGGCGCCACCCAGCGACACGGGAATGACGTGGTCGAACTCCAGGCGCTGATTGCTGCCGCACTTCACGCAACGGCCACCATCGCGATTCCAGACGAAGACCTTGACTTCGTCCGCTATCGGCGCGCGTGCCGGCGCGTCCAAGGCATCCGTCTGCTCCATCAGGGCAACTGCGCGCTGCAGCCTGCGGTCCTTGTGCGTGATCCGCTCCAGGACCAGCGCCTTGACCTCGCGCTCCTCGTAGCCTTCGTCTTCCCAGTAGAACTCGTCTCGGAACAGCCACCAGCTACGGCGGCCCTCGTCATCGCTGAGCATGAGGACCGGCGTCTCCTGCTGTCGCTGCAGTAGTGCGTTTGCCTCAGCAAGGTTCCAGGTTTTGTCAGACTGTGCCTTCCCCGCGTAGAACCGATAGCGCGCGAACAGGGAGAAACCACTCTTCTCGAACCGGCCGCTGGTGTCTCGTCTCAGCATTCGCTCACCTGACTACGCGAAACTTTGTCCTATATGATAGTCGGCGTTGAGGTGCCACGCTTGAATCGCGCTCGGCGGTTGATGCGGAATACCAAGGTTGCTTCGCCTTGCTGCGGCAATCGCTCGCAACGACAGTGCGGGGCGCCGGGCGAGCTACGGGTCGAGGTTTAGCAGCGTCCCGGTGTCGAAGTCGAGGCGGCGGTAGAAGCAGTTGCGCGGCAGGCCGGCGGCGTTTTGGGTGTGGCAGATACCAGCGCGGCGCGGACGCACCCGGTAGAGCAGCGAGTTCTGTTCGCAGTTGACGCGTACCTCCACCAGGGCGAACGTCTCGCCGGAGGTCTTGCCCTTCTCCCACAGCTCGTTGCGGGAGGTGCTCCAGAACACGGCGGAGCGCGTTTCGATCGACGCCTGCAGCGCCTCCTGGTTTACGTAGGCGACGAGGATTACCTCGTTGGTGTCCGCGTTTTGCACCGCGCAAGGCAGCACGCCGGGGACTTCGGCTACGCGGGCGAGTTTGGTGAAGTCGAGCGCCAGTGTGGTGCCCTCTTCCAACTGATTCGTAGAGGTCATCTGCGGACTCCTCGTTGCTGCTGCGAGTCTAGAGACGGACCGGCAGGCCGTGGTCCGCCATGTACTGCTTGGCTTCGCGGACGCGGTAGGTGCCGTAGTGGAAGATGCTCGCGGCCAGCACGGCGTCAGCCTTGCCCTCGACCACCGCATCGACCATGTGCTGCGGCTTGCCGCAGCCTCCCGAGGCGATGACCGGCACTTCGACGGCCTCAGAGATGGCGCGCGTCAACGGCAGGTCGTAGCCGTCGAGGTGGCCGTCGGTGTCCATGCTGGTGACCAGCAGCTCGCCGGCGCCGAGCCCAACGACCGTCTTGGCCCACTCGACCGCGTCGAGCCCGGTGGGGCGCCTGCCGCCGTGCGTGTACACCTCCCAGCGCCCTTCGCCAACCGCCCGAGCGTCGATCGCCACGACGATGCACTGCGCGCCAAAGCGCTCCGACGCCCGCCCCACCAATAGAGGGTCCGCGACCGCGGCGCTGTTGATCGAGACCTTG
>CAZNHI010000209.1:0-5129 GCA_964572535.1 uncultured Dehalococcoidia bacterium | reverse complement strand
TCGCTGCAGGTCACGGCCGCGGCGCTGGCCGCCCGCACCAAGCGCATCCGCATCGGCGCCGCCGTCTCGCGCCTGCCCCTGCACCACCCTCTGCACACCGCCGAAGACCTGGCGCTCGTCGATGTCATCAGCAACGGCCGCTTCGACCTCGGCTTCGGCAAGGGCTACGACCCGCTGGAGTTCGAGACCTACGGCATCGACTTCGAGGAGCGCGACGGCCGCTGGGAGGAAGCGCTGGACATCGTCCTGCGCGCCTGGAGCGACGGCCGCATCAAGCATGACGGAGTCTACTGGACGATCCCGGAGACGGAGCTGTTCCCCAAGCCGGTGCAGCGTCCCCACCCGCCCGTCTTCCTCATGGTCACCAAGTCTGATGACTCCGTCCTCTTCGCCGCCAAACGCCTGTTCCCGATCATCATGGGCCAGGGACCAGACTGGGACGACGCGCGTCGCAAGGTGCAGCTCTACCGCCAGACCGCGCTCGCGGCCGGACACACACCCGAGGACGTCGAGCGCGTCATGTCGTTGTTCGGGCAGCTCAAGCAGGTGCACGTTGCAGCCTCAACCCAGCAGGCCCGCGACGAGTACGAGAAGGGGCTGATGTGGTACTTCGGCGCCTCCGCCAACCGCGGCATGTTCGGCTTCAACAAGGAACCTCAGCCTTACGATTACTACCTGCACCACCGCTCCGTCATGCTCGGCACGCCGGAGGCCGTCTCCGACCAGATCGCCGAGTACTCGGAGTACACCGGCATCAGCAACATCGTCTGCTGGTTCAATTGTGGCGGTCAGCCCCACGACCAGGTGCGCCGTTCCATGGAGCTGTTCGCCGCCAAAGTCATGCCGCGCTTCAAGTGAGGTAGCGATGAACTACACGACAGACTTCCCGACGATCAAAGGCCAGGTCAGCGAGACCGAATGGCAGGCCCGCGTCGACCTCGCAGCCTGCTACCGCCTCGTGGACAAGTACGCCATGACAGACCTGATCTACAACCACATCACCTTGCGCATCCCCGGCGAGGAGCACCACCTGCTGATTAACCTCTACGGGCTGCTCTACAAGGAGGTCACCGCCTCCAGCCTGGTCAAGATCGATCTGGACGGCAACATCGTCTGGAAGCCGGACAGCGACTACGGCTACAACTACTCCGGCTACATAATTCACGGCGCCATCCACAAGGCGCGCCCGGACGTCGCCTGCGTCCTGCACACCCACACGAGGGCGGGCATGGCCGTCTCCTGCATGGAGGAAGGCGTCCTGCCGATTACGCAGACCTCGATGCGCTTCCACAACCACGTCGGCTACCACGACTACGAGGGCCCGGCCATCGATCTCGACGAGCAGGAGCGTCTGGTGCGCGACCTCGGGTCACACAACACCCTCGTGCTGCGCAACCACGGCCTGCTGACCTGCGGCCCCAGCGTGCCGGAGGCCTTCAACCTCATGTACCAGCTGGAGATGTCCTGCCAGGCCCAGGTCGACGTCATGTCCGCGCGCGCCCAGATGACGCTGCCGGATAGCGAGGTCATCGCCCACACGGCGCACCTCTACCGGCCGGAGACCCGCCGCCCCTACGGCATCCTCGAGTGGCCGGCGATGCTGCGCCTGCTGCGCTACGAAGCCAACCCGGCCCTACCGCCGTTCGATTCGTAGGAGGGCTACGCAGGTCTGAACAACCTGCGGCTACACGATTCGCCGTAGGGGCGAGGCATGTCTCGCCCCTACGGCGAAGATCCCGGCGAAAGCAAGAAATGAGGGGTGCCCCATGACGCAAATCCAGGCAGCAATCTTCAGAGAGGTCGGCAGGCCTCTCACCGTCGAGACCATCGACATCGACGAGCCGGGGCCTAACGAGGTCCTGATCCGTACGGTCGCCTCCGGCGTCTGCCATAGCGACCTCCACGTCGTCGATGGCAACTCGCGCTTCAACCTCAGCGACCCCATAGTCCTCGGCCACGAGGCGGCCGGCATCGTCGAGGCGGTCGGCGACGACGTCAAGACGGTGCAGCCCGGCGACCACGTGGTCGCCTGCCTCAGCGGCTTCTGCGGTAGCTGCGAGCAGTGCCTCAGCGGACACCCCAACCTCTGCACCGGCGGCATCGTCGCCCGCCGCGCCGGCGAAGCGCCGCGCCTCACCCAGGACGGCCGCAGGCTCAACCAGTTCCTCAGCCTCGGCACCTACGCCGAAAAAATGCTGCTGCACGAAAACTCAATCGTCAAGGTCGATTCCGACCTGCCTCTCGACCGCGTGGCGCTGATCAGCTGCGGCGTGCTCACCGGCATGGGCGCCGCGCTACGCACCTCCGGCCTGGAGCCCGGCCAGACGGTCGCGGTCTTCGGCTGCGGCGGCGTCGGCCTCTCGATCGTCCAGGGCGCTCGCATCGGCGGCGCGCGCCAGATCATCGCCGTCGATCAGTTCGATTCCAAGCTCGAAATGGCGAAGGCCGTCGGCGCCACACACACCATCAACAGCAAGAACGAGGACGCTGTGAAGGCGGTACGCGCTCTGACCAGCGGCGCCGGCGTCGACCACGCCTTCGAGGCCGTGGGCAACGGCCCACTGGTGCGCCAGGCGATCGAATCGCTGGGCATCCGCGGCACCGCGACAATCGTGGGCGTGCCGCCGCCGGACACCGTGTTCGAGGTGCCGTTCATGGCGATTCGCCCCGAGTGCAAGGTCCAGACCTCGCGCATGGGCTCCAACCGCTTCCGCATCGACATCCCGCGCTACCTGGAGTTCTACCGCCAGGGACGCCTGCTGCTGGACGAGATGGTCAGCGTGCGAGGCCACCTCGGCGACGTCAACGAGGCCTTCCGCGCCATGAAGGCCGGCGAAGTCGCGCGCACCGTCCTCACTTTTGACTGATCACTCGGGCCATGGGGTGACCGTCGAAGCGCAATACCCGCCCTGCGCCCCTTTAGCGGGGTCCGGGGTGGCCCCAGGGCAACACCCGAGTCCGGGGTGTCGCCGGCTTTCAGCACAGGGATCACTCGGGCCGGGGGGTGACCGTCGAGGCCCAAGACGCGGCCTGCGCCCCTTTAGCGGGGTCCGGGGTGTCCCCGGGCTTTCAATACAAGAGTATCCTTAACCCGGCTTTCGAACCGTGGGGCACGAGGAGCAAGGCAATGCTTTCTAAAGAAGACAATGAGCTGATCACCAACACGGACCGCGCCACTCCCATGGGCGAACTGTTCCGCCGCTTCTGGATTCCAGTCGCGCTCTCGGAGGAGCTGCCGGGGCCGGACTCCATCCCGGTGCGACTGCGCATCATGGGCGAGGATTTGGTGGCCTTCCGTGACAGTGAGGGCCGCGTCGGCCTGCTCGACAAGTACTGTCCTCACCGCGGCGCTTCGCTGTTCTTCGGCCGCAACGAGGAGTCAGGCCTGCGCTGCATCTACCACGGCTGGAAGTTCGACGTCACCGGCCAGTGCATCGATCTGCCGAACACTCCCGAAGGCGACTCCTACAAGCAGAAGGTCAAGACGACAGCCTACCCGGTCGTCGAGGCCGGCGACGTGATCTGGGCCTACATGGGCCCTCGCGACAAGATGCCGCCCTTTCCGGAGTTCGAGTGGACAAAGCTGCCGCGCAGCCACCGCTACGTGACCAAATTCCGCCTGGAGTGCAACTGGCTCCAGGCGACCGAGGGTGACTTCGATCCCAGCCACGCGCGCTTCCTGCACAGCACCCTGGACAACAATCAGAGCAACCCCGGCAACGCGCTGAACCAGGGTGCGGGCGCCGGCGGCCGCGTCGGCGTCAACCAGGTCAACCTGGCGGCGCCGATCGACTCGCGGGAGCCATACGCCCGCGCCGTGGGCAACCGGCGATTCAAAGAGACGGACCCGACGTCGGCGACCAACATGCGCCTCGAGGACATCGACGCCGCCTTTTTCAGCATCGCCGCCTCTGAGCTGCCGGACGGCCGCAAGCAGGCGGTCGCCGCCCTGCGCTGGCACATGCCCATGTTCTGCCCGCCCGGCGTCGCGCGTCCCGGCCACTACTCGGCCAACATGCGCGTGCCGGTCGATAACACCAGCCTGATGTTCTTCCGCCTGCGCTGGAGCCTCAACCCGATGACGAATGAGGACCTGCAGGAGTACAAGCTCGGCGGCTACACGCACCCGGAAATGGTACCCGGCACCTGGCAGACCAAAGCCAACGTCCACAACGACTATGAAGTCGACCGGCTGGCCCAGAAGCACTTCTCCTACAGCGGCATTAAGACCTTCCCGCTGCAGGACATCGCCATGATGGAGGACCAGTGGGGCCCGCTGGCCGATCGCCGGCGGGAGCACCTCACCAGCATGGACTACCAGATCATCTACCTGCGCCGCCGCCTGCTGCGCACCGCCAGAGCGCTGGCCCAGGGCGTGGAGCCGGCCGAGCCGTGGCTACCAGAGTCGTACAGCTACCACTCGGCACAAGTAGTACTGGACAACGGCACGCTGGAGGACGCCATCGAGCAGGCGAAACAGAAGGCGAAGGAGCCCGTTGTGCCGGCCGAACTGCGCGTCGAAGCGCCGCAGATCCCGGCCTGATGGACGAACCACCCGTCGCCGTCATCGAAGGCCCGCACGGCAAATCGGAGATCTACGAGGTCTGGGACGGCGGACGCCTCGTCGAGTATCAGCTGCGCTTCGGCGACGAAGTCCTTAGCTTCCGCAACCTCGGCGAGGCCTACATCGTGGCCGGCGAGAAGGCAGGCGCGAAGACCTAGGGCCGCCTCGTAGCGCGCTTCGCCGCCGGCTCTGCTACGTTAGGGACGCCGCCGGGATGGCGAAACTGGCAAACGCAGCGGACTTAAAATCCGCCGTCCGCAAGGACTTGTGGGTTCGACCCCCACTCCCGGCACCACTTCTTTGATTCTGAAACCTCGGTAAATCGCAGCCCCGACCCGGGTAGTTGCTG
The DNA here is from genome assembly GCA_964572535.1 of uncultured Dehalococcoidia bacterium. GTDB lineage: Bacteria > Chloroflexota > Dehalococcoidia > DSTF01 > WHTK01 > WHTK01. Next base: position 216 of record CAZNHI010000209.1, on the reverse strand, counting down.
CTTGTAGCAACCGTGACAGCAACGCCGACGGACAATGATGTACAAATGATATGAGAATGCCTAAAGGATGATGGAAGCCGCTCCGGCCCTTCATCCGGGAAAGGCTGGGCGAAACAAGACAGACGCTCCTCACCCTCCAGGACCAACTGCGGCTGCTGCAAATCGACGTCGTCCTCCGCGAGCGCATCATCGAGGCGATCGCCCTGGAGACTCGAT
>CAZNHI010000208.1:0-5155 GCA_964572535.1 uncultured Dehalococcoidia bacterium | reverse complement strand
ATCATTGGCTGGCCGGTGCCGGAAGCGCGCCTGCTGCTGCGCGACCTGATCGAGCACGCCACGCAGCGCCAGTTCGTCCACCGCCACTCCTGGCGCGTCGGCGACCTCGTGATCTGGGACAACCGCGGCAGCATGCACCGCGGCCTCGCCTACGACGACGCGCGCTACAAGCGCGAGCTGCGCCGCGTCACCACCCTGGACCTGCCCCGGCCCCAGCTAGTCGCCATCCCCGTCATCGCCCAGACCACGCGCTAGGCGTTACACGCGCTCCAAGACCGCCGCGATCCCCTGCCCGCCGCCGATGCACATCGTCTCCAGACCGAACTGCACATCACGGCGCTGCATCTCGTGCAGCAGCGTCGCCATGATCCGCCCGCCCGTTGCGCCGATTGGGTGGCCGATCGAGATGCCTGAGCCGTTGACGTTCATGCGCTCGAAGTCGTTGGCGTTGAAGCCCCACTCGCGGGACACGGCCAGCACCTGAGCTGCGAACGCCTCGTTCAGCTCGATCAGGTCCATGTCCTGTAGCGTGAGGCCAAGCCGGTCGAGCAGCTTCTTCGTCGCCGGCACCGGCCCCAACCCCATGTACGCCGGGTGCACGCCCGCCACTGCCCAGCCGCGCAGCTTCGCCATTGGCTTCAAGCCCAGCTCGGCCGCCTTCTCCGGCGTCGTAACGATGCAGCAGGCCGCCGCGTCGTTTTCGCCGCTGGAGTTGCCCGCCGTCACGGTCGATTCCGGGTCCTGACGCAGGCGCACCGCACGTAGCGCCGCCAGCTTCTCCAGGCTCGTGTCCGCCCGCGGGTGCTCGTCCCTGTCGACTACCTTGTCGCCCTCGCGGGAGGTCACGGTCACCGGCACGATCTCAGCATCGAAGCGCCCGGCGTCCCAGGCAGCGACGGCGCGCTGGTGCGACCGCAGCGAGTACTCGTCCTGCTCCTCGCGCGGGATAGAGTACTGCTTGCGCAGGTTCTCCGCCGTCTCCAGCATGCCGCCCTCGATTGGGTACAGGGAGCTGCCCGCCGTGATTCGGCCCCGGTCCAGGCGGTCCATTAGAGTGATTGGGCCACGTCGATTGCCCGAACGCAGGCCCGTCGCGTAGAACTCGACGTTGCTCATGCTCTCGACGCCGCCCGCCAGCACCACGTCCGCAACCTCCGTCTGCACCTCCATCGCCGCGATACAGATCGCCTGCAGCCCGGAAGCACACCGCCGGTCGACCTGCGTACCCGGGACCTCCACCGGCAACCCGGCCCGCAGCGCCGCCGTACGCCCGATGGCCGGCGACTCGCCGCTGGGGTAGCCCTGGCCCAGGATGTAGTCGCCAACCTGCGCCGGGTCGAGGCCCGAGCGTTCGATCACGGCCTGTGTGATCAAGCCCGCCAGCGTCTCGGCGTCTACGTCCTTGAGCGCGCCACCGTAGCGGCCTACGGGCGTGCGCAGCGGCATGCAGATAACGGCCTCTCTCATGACGACCCTCCATTAGCTAAGCATCGCGGGAACGCCCCTGATTTGTCCTCGACGTGTTGTCTCCCCCTTTAGCGGGGGTCCGGGGGTGTCCCCCGGCTTTCAACACCGCGGGTTTGGGGGTGTTCCCAAGTCCATGCCGTTGAGCATTGTAGCGCCGCTGCGATAGGCCGGCCGCCGCTGGTCTGATCCGCCCACCAGGAGCAAGGCAAAGCCATGCGCCCCTTCAGCGGGGGTTCCGGGGGTGTCCCCCGGTTTTACACACAAAGTGTTGTAGCGGTCCGGCATGCCGGACCGCTACAACCCACGGCGTGATGCGTCAGTTGCCCGTCGGCCGGAAGCGGCCGGTGAGCACCATCTGTGCCGCCTGCATCGCGATCTGGGTCCCGTCCTCGATCGCTGAGCGGAAGTGAATGCCACCCCAAATGCGCGCATTGGCGACTTCCCGGTTCAGGTCGACGAGGTTCTTGTAGTTGCGGTCACCCAGCCCGGTCAGGCTCGGGATCGTAAAGTCGATGTTCGTCGTGCCCAGGAACGTCGCCAGCGCCACGGCCGCCGCCGGCGTCACGCAGGAGTGTGCACTGGGGTACTCCGGATGGTTCGGCGTGCCCGGCAGCAAGGGCGTCCATGCCGGGTCTCCTACGGTCCCAGGGTTGCCGTCAGTGTCGCCGGCACGAATCGCGGTGATCGGCCGCCAGAGGACGAAATGGTACTTCGCTTCGAAGCAGGCCATCCCTGCGTCTGCCTGAGACACTTCGACCATCGCCATGAGCCGTGCCGCGCTCAGGATATCCAGCTGCCTGTCAGACAGGACCTTGCGGAAGGCGCCGTGCAGCTGCTGGATCGGCGCCTCAGCCCAGAAACGTGCAGCCAGTGTCTGTTCGGGGGTCCGCACCGTGCTAGTCGCAGAGCCGACTTGCCGCACTTCTTCGTATTCGCGCACCCACTCGTCGCTGGCCAGGCTAGCTGGACCCTGCGGCCGCAGGTGGCTCAGCGATGGCAGGGTGAAGGGCTTCATCTGCTTTGCGTTGGCCCCAATTGGTGCCGAAGGCGCCGTGGGTATCCATACTCCCGGCACCGGGGGATTCGGGGTCGTGTAGGTCGCGGCGCTGCGGAAGCCATCGCCGGCCCGCAGCGCGATCACCGCATTCGCCACCTCATCGCCCAGCGCGATGCCCGCGGTCTTCGCGGGACCGTCCGGGATATTGGCCAACGCTGCGGCGTAGGCGGGCGCAATGATCGTGCTCACCTGGCCCGGCGCATAGTTAGACAAAATGCGGTTGGCGGCAGCCGCAACAGCCGCTTCCGCAGACGCGTTCGGCGCACGGGCCGCCTTGATCGCGAACGGTTCGTAGCCACCCTTTACCGCCACCACCGAGTCGTAAACGGCGATGCCCAGGTAACCGTAGAGGGGAAACGCGTCCGGAGGCGTGAAGCCCGCAGCAGCGTAGACCTGTATCGCCACGTTGTCCCAGTACGCGACGGTGGTGTCGGGTATTCCCGCGGACTCCGCCCTGGTCGACGGGCGCGGCCCGCCAATGATTGCAAACACGAGCAACGTCAGGCTCGCAGCCAGAACAAATAGCTTTCTCATGGATCTCTCCTTAGTTTGATTTCTAATCAGGCGCGGTCTTGTCCGCGACGTACTGTCGCCAGCGGCCACCGTCTGACGTGCCGGCCGCTGTCCGTACAAGAAGACAGGGGCCGGCTTCGCCAGCACGGCGGCGCCGGATTGAAAAGCACCTGGCACCGCACCTAGAAGTTAGAACCTGGAGAGAAGGGAGACTTCGGGAGAAGCACCCAAGTTATGGCCGATCGTTTCTGAGTGGAGTTGGGTACTTCGCGCCAGGCCCGGACTCAGGCGACGCTAAGGCCGACCCAGCGCGTAGGCGGTGGCCTCAGCGCGGTTGCGCGCACCGATCTTGGCGTAAACGTCGGCGATGTGACGCTCTACGGTCCGTTCACTAAGGACCAGAGAATCCGCGATTTCGCGAGTAGTTTTGCCTTCCGCTATCAGCCTTAACACCTCATCCTGGCGCGGCGACAGGCCGTCCAAACCGAGGCTCCTGGTCTCAGTTAACCGAGTGGCGGGCGCGCCCTTCGCTGCCGGCAGATCCCTCAGGAAGTCTTGGATTGCCCTGATGCCCTGGGCGACGTCGCCGCGCGAGGTCGTGCCGTCGATGAGCACCAGCCGGGCGTTCGGGATCAACGCCGCAACCTTGATCGACTCCTCCACCGGGATGACGTGATATTCGCGAGGATGCAGGACCAGCGTGGGCATGCTCAGACCACGCAGATCGCTGGTCACGTCGGCTTGCGACAAGGCTCGACTCCTGAGCAGCCAGTCGTCCTGATTAACCACGCTCTTAAGTCGCTTCACGCTTTCCGCACGGTCAACGGCTCCTGGCGTCGGCATGCCGGCGAGCATCTCGAGGAACAGATCCCAGCTATCGCGCGCCAGGCCCAATGTCCACATCACCGGCCAGGAGGAGCCGGCGGCCGGCATCGATTCCAGGATCAGAGCCTCAACTCGTTCCGGGTATCGTGATGCATAGCGAACACCCGCTGGAGACCGGGACAGCAGGATGAACCGCTCCAGTCCGACCTTTTCAATCACCGCTTCGAGGTCGCAGACATCGTCCTCAATGGAATGGTCTGCGTTGAGGCCGCGGCTGGACATTCCCTGGCCTCGGTCGTCGTAGACCACCAGCTGAAAACCCACCGTAAGCGCATGCAGCCAGTCCCGCACGTAGCTAACCAGAGTCCAGTAGATCTGTATGTGACTCACCGATTCTGGCATCAGCACCAGGGGCCGTCCCGCACCCGAAACGGAGTACGCGATGTTGTAGCCGTCGCGGGTGGTAGCGTATTGGACCGGTGGCGCTTCATTCATCGTGGGCGCCATTCTAGCAGTGCCACGATGATCGATCTCAACAGGCTCGCCATTCGCGTGAGATGATGGCCGCGAACGCGACAGCGCAGAAAGAGACAGGAGCCTCCAGCATGGACCAGCAGGTACGCGACGCCCTCAAACAGGGTCACGTCATCGACATCACCACCACCGGCCGCAAGTCGGGCCAGGCCCGCCGCATCGAGATCGTCTTCCACGCGATCAACGGCGGCGTCTACATCAGCGGCTTCCCGCGGCCCCAAAAGCGCTCCTGGCTCGCCAACCTGGAGGCGCACCCGGACTTCAGCTTCCACCTCAAAGGCGAGGTCAAAGCCGACCTGCCCGCTCGCGCCCGCCCGATCACGGACTCCGCGGACCGCCGCCGGCTTCTCGCCGTGGTGAAAGAGTCGCAAGAGAGCTGGAAAGAGGTCACACTCGACGACGCGATGGCGATGTCGCCGCTGGTCGAAGTCACGTTCCCGGACGCATAATGCGGCGGCAAGCCTGATTCCCCGCCTCTTCCGGGAGGTAATCGAATGCCGTATCGAGGCATCTCTACGCAGACCGTCAGCCTGCGCGGCCACAACGACGACGAGATCGAAGCCTACGTCGCCAAACCGGAGGGCGAAGGGCGCTTCCCCGGCGTCGTGGTCCTGCACCACATGCCCGGCTGGGACCAGTGGAGCCTGGAGGTTGCCTGGAAGCTGGCGCACCAGGGCTTCGCCGTCGCCATGCCCCACCTCTTCTCACGGCACGGCCCCGGCGAGCCCGACGACGTCGCCGCGCGCGGTCGCGCCGCCG
>CAZNHI010000207.1:0-5167 GCA_964572535.1 uncultured Dehalococcoidia bacterium | reverse complement strand
CGGGCGTCCCTACCCGGCGTCCCTGCGCTGCGGATCGCTCGGCGGCGGCCCGGCGCCGGAGGCGCTGCTGCGACGCTGCGCGGCACTCGGCGTGCCCGTGGTCCAGACCTACGGCCTCACAGAAACCGCATCGCAGATCGTGACGCTCGCACCGGAGGACGTGCTACGCAAGCTCGGCTCGGCCGGCAAGCCGCTTTTCGGCAGCGAGCTGCGTGTCGTCTCTGAGGATGGCTCCGAATGCGCGCCCGGCGTCGCGGGCGAGATCGTGTTGCGCGGGCCAACCGTGACGCCTGGCTACCTCAACCGCCCCGGCGAAACGGCAGAAACGATTCGCGCGGGCTGGCTGCACACCGGCGACCTCGGGGAGCTGGACTCCGAAGGCTACTTATACGTGCTTGACCGTCGTGAAGATCTCATCGTTTCTGGCGGCGAAAACGTCTACCCGGCCGAGATCGAGGCGGTGTTGCAGGCCCACCCGGACGTGCTGGACGCCGGCGTCTACGGCATCGACGACCAGCGCTGGGGCAAGGCGCCCGCTGCGGTCGTCGTCCTGCGGCCGGGCTCGTCCGCCGATTCTCACGTCCTCATCGCCTACTGCCGCGAACGGCTCGCAGCCTACAAGACGCCTTCCCGGATCGACATCGCGGACGCCCTGCCGCGCAACGCCGCGGGCAAGCTCCTGCGCAGAGAGCTTGGCGGCGTATCCTCGGACTCGTGAGGATCCTGCAGGGCACGAAGGTCATCGAAGCGCCGCCCTCCTGGCGCGCCGCGATCGAGCGCGACGGCCGGCCCGTAGTCGTTGACCTCGGCACCGGGGACGGACGCTGGGTCTACGACTCTGCCCACGCCGACCCCGCACGCTTCTACCTGGGCATCGACCCTGACGCGGACGCGCTCAGCGAGTCCGCCTACCGCGCCTCGCGCAAACCCGCCCGAGGCGGCGTCGACAACGCTGGGTTTGTGGTTGCGTCCGTAGAACGCCTGCCGCCGGAGCTGACCGGCCTGGCCGGGCTGATACGGATCAACTTCCCCTGGGGCAGCCTCCTGCGCGCCCTCCTTGAACCGGACGCCGCCATCCTGCGCTCCATCGCCGCCCTCGCCGCGCCGGGCAGTGGCTTCGAGATCGTCTTCTCCTACCACCCGGACCACGACACCAGCGCCTTCCTGGGCGAGTCCCTGCCCGTCCTCGAGCCGTCCTATATCGAAAAGGTCCTCGTCCCCGCCTATCACGCGGCCGGCCTGGATGTGACGCAGCAACGCCGCCTGACGCAGGACGAGGCGCTGGCGATCCCGTCCAGCTGGGGACGGCGCCTGCTGCACGCCCGCCCGCGAGACGTCTACTACGTCACCGGTTCCGTGTCCCAGCCGCGCTAATCAGCTACGCTACTCGCGACGCCTCCCGCGCTAGAACTCGGAGCTTCCTATGACGCCCATGCGCACCCTCCTCTTCGTCCCTGCCCACCGCGAGAGCATGGTCGAAAAGGCGCACCAGGTCCCCGCAGACGTGATCTGCCTCGACCTCGAGGACGCGGTGCCGCCCGCCGAGAAGCAGAAGGCTCGCGACGGCGTACGGGCCTCTATTGAGTCGCTCAAGGCGGCGGGCAAGTCGGTTCACGTCCGCGTCAACCACGTCGACACCGGCCTCACGAAGGACGACCTCGCTGCTGCCGTCGGTCCGGGACTGGACGGGCTGCTCTACCCCAAGGTGCGCGGCGCAGCCCAGATCCGCGAGCTGGACGTGCTGATCCGGGAGCAGGAGCTGCACAAGGGCGTGCGTCCGGGCGCCATCGTCCTCATCCCGATGATCGAATCGGCACGCGCTATCCTGCGCTGCGAGGAGATCGCGCTGGCCTCGACCCGGATCGCCGCCCTGGCGCTGGGAGGGGAAGACTACGCGGCCGACCTCGGCGTCGCACGCACCGCTGCCGCTAACGAACTCGACTACGCGCGGCGCGTTGTGATCCACTGCGCCGCGGCCTACGGACTGCAGGCATTGGACGGCATCTACGCCACCCTCCACGACGAAGCCGGCCTCCTGGCAGATGCCCGATACGCGCGCTCGATCGGCATGAAGGGCAAGTACGTGATCCACCCGGAGCAGGTGGAGCCTGTCAACCAGGTCTTCTCGCCGACGACTCAGGAGCTGGAGGTGGCGCGCAAAATCGTGAGCGCCTACGACGAGGCGATGAGCCGCGGCATAGGCGTCATCGAGGTGGACGGGCAGATGGTGGACGTACCGGTCGCTAACCGCGCCCGAGACCTCCTGGCTTACGCCGAGGCCATCGGGCATTAGCCTGAAGCTGGCGGCACCCCCGGAGCCTGCTAAAAGGCGGCTGAAGCCCGAATGGCCTCGACGAGTCCGGCCGGTTAGCCGCGGAACGCAGAATCCCAGGAGGCCAGTAACACTCCCCAGGATTCGAATACTTGCCTAAATCGGAGCTAGAGCCCTATGCGGGCCGCTAAGCCTTACGACCAGACGCGGCGTAGAGCTTCGCGACGGACGTCTTCGCGCACGCCCGCGATCTTGAAGCCCTGATCTCGCACCTTGCGGACCACTTCGACCATGTCCGGGGCCTTGGGCCCACGTAGCACCGGGTCGAGCTCCTTCGCCATCGAGACGACGATCTGGATAGCCTCCTCGGCCACCTTGCGGCCCGAAGCCGTCAATTCCACCCAGACGACGCGACGGTCCTGCCGGTCGCGCGTTCGCGTGATCAGGTCACGGTCCTCCAAGCGGTTAAGCAGGCCGCTAACGCTGTGCGTCTCCTGAAGCAGAAGCGCCGCCAGCATGGAAGGAGTCAGCTTCTCAGTGGCGAAGTAAACCAGACCAAGGATGCGCTGCTGCGCCACGCTCAGCTTCAGATGGCTGAGCCGCTTTTCCAGTCCCCGCTGGGCGACGTTACCGGCGTCCACCAGGGTCATCAGCGGCAATGTCTCAGTGCGTATTGCTTCCTTGTCAAGAGTTGCCAAATTAACCTCCACTTAAATGGCCCCACAACACTTTTATCCATAAAAGGCTCGGGGGCGACCGTCTGTAGACTGTAGAGACGATGATAGGTCGGCGATCGCCTACGCACAACCGTCTTTTGCCTAAATAGCACGACCAATCGCAAGAATATTATTGATTATCTTAGCAACCAAGACCCAGCCACCTCTCGTTTGAGAGATATTGCCCGTCTCCTCACCGGACAGCCCGGCCTCTGCTATAATCGCTCCGGCGCCGCAGGCGTTACGAATGAAGGAGTGGCCCCGGCCAAAGGTCGGGGTAAATTATGCCCGCAACAGTGGTTATCGGCGGCCAATGGGGTGACGAAGGCAAGGGCCGTATCGTCGATTTGCTCGCACGCGACGTCAGCGTAATTGCCCGCTACTCTGCCGGGAACAACGCCGGCCACACGATTATCAACAGCCAGGGCCTCTTCGCCCTGCACATCGTCCCGGCGGGTATTTTCTACCCGGACAAGACCTGCATCGTCGGCAACGGCGTTGCGGTTGACCCCGCCGCCCTGCTTGAAGAGATCGAGTCGCTGGAGGGACGCGGCGTCAGCACGGAACGCCTGCTGATCAGCGACCGCGCCCACGTCGTCATGCCCTATCACCCGCTAATCGACCAGCTCGACGAGCAGTTGCGCGGCGCCGCGGCGGTCGGCACCACGGGACGTGGCATCGGACCCTGCTTCGCCGACAAGGTCTCGCGTCTCGGCATCCGCATGGGCGACCTCGTCGACCCGCGCGCCTTCCACGAGCGCCTCTCCTTCGTCCTGCCTTACAAGAACGCGGTGCTCACTCGTCTCTACGACGCCGAGCCGCTGCCCTTCGACGATGTCTACGCCGCCTATAGCGAGTTCGCTAGCCGGCTGGCCCCGCGCGTTACCGATACATCCGTCGTGGCGCGTGAGGCGCTGGCCCGCGGCGAGAGCATCCTGCTGGAGGGCGCCCAGGGCGCGCTGCTCGACCTCGACGGCGGCACGTACGATTACGTGACGTCTTCGGTCCCGTCTTCGACCTCGGCCGGCGCCGCGATCGGCATGGGCATCGGTCCGGCCGACATCACGAAGGTCGTGGGCGTGTACAAGGCGTACATGACGCGCGTCGGCAATGGCCCCATGCCTACGGAGTTGCTAGACGAAGACGGCCAGATCCTGCGCATCCAGGGCCCGCGCCCGGAGATCGGCACAACCACCGGCCGCCCACGGCGCACCGGCTGGTTCGACGCCGTCGCGTCCAGCTATAGCGCTCAGATCAACAGCGTCACGTCGATCGCGATTACGCGACTCGACGTGCTGGACCCGTTCCCGGCGATCAAGGTCTGTACGGGCTACGAGATCGACGGCAAGATTGTAACGACGCCACCGGCCAGCCTGGGGGCTTTCAACCGCGCCCAGCCGCAGTACGAAGAGCTACCCGGCTGGCAGGCCGATAGCACCGGCGCCCGCCGTTTCGTTGACCTGCCGCCCAACGCACAGCGCTACGTCAAACGCCTCGGCGAGCTGATCGGCCGGCCGATCGAGATCGTTTCGGTGGGGCCGGAGCGCGAGCAGGTGATCATCGTGGACCACGAGATCTAGCTTTCGGCTGTCCGCTATCTGCTTTCAGTTTTCAGTTTTCAGTTTTCAGTTTTCAGTGAAACGCGGGATCAACCTTGCCGTCCGATGCTGGACTCGGCCGGCTGACTCCTGACCGCTGATAGCTGATTGCCGGATGCCTGCCTCGGCGCCATTTACCACACCGGACGCCTCGGCCAGAATGGTTGCATGCACCAGGACGTCCCGGACTATTTACGGCCCGGCCTCAAGCTCGTGCTCGTGGGTATCAACCCCGGCCTGCGCTCCGGCGCCACCGGCCACCACTACGCCTACCCGGGTAACCATTTCTGGCCCCTGCTCTACCAGTCGGGGCTGCTGCCAGAACCCCTGACCTTCGCCGAGGACGCCCGCGTGCTGGAGTTCGACATCGGCCTTACCAACCTCTGCGAACGCACCTCCCGCGAGGCAAGTGAGCTAACGCGCGAGGAGTTGGCCGCAGGGGCGGCGAACCTGCGGCGCAAGCTGCTCGATTGCCACCCCGGGGTCGCCTGCTTCAATGGCATGGGCATCTACGAGGCGTTCCTTATTTGTTTGAAAGAGGAGCGCCCTCCCCCATCCTCTCCCAGCCCAGCGCTCCCGAC
>CAZNHI010000206.1:0-5196 GCA_964572535.1 uncultured Dehalococcoidia bacterium | reverse complement strand
CCGCGACGCAACCGCCGCCGGCCGCATCGACGCGCTGTACAAGCCCCGCTACGGCTCGCGGGCCCTCAGCTTCGATACCGGCCCTACCAGTGCTGGCCAGATCGCCGATGCTATTCGCGAGAGGCTGCTGGCAGAGGACTCTACCTAGACCGCCTCTAGGCTGCGACTGTACAATAAGAAACGCGCACGAGCGCGAACTGAGGGAGATCCGGCCATGGCGGACCGCATAGAGCGGGAAATCGAAGAGATCCTCAAGAAGATTGAGAACTTCCCCGAGCGCGGCAAAGGCGCCCGCCCGCCACGCAGGCCCAGCAAGCCCGGCGGCGGCACCACCCAGCGCTGGCTCGCCCGCGTCTCCCTGCGCAAGGTGATGATGTGGGCGCTGTTCGCCGTCATCGTCGCCTTCCTGCTGCGAGGTATACCCGGCGCCTACTGGCTGCTCATCGGCGCACTCGTGGTCTTCGTCACGGCGTTCATCCTTTCGACTCGCGGCGGCCCCACCGCGGCCCAGACCGCTGAGAAACGCTGGCGGGGCCAACCGATAAACCTCTCTGAGCCTAGTTGGCCCAACAGGATCAAGGCCTTCTTGAAAGGCAGGAAACGCGCCTGAGACCTGGCTGGTCTCGGGCTGGCGACCGCAAGCAGTGCGGTCCCGGTGGTGGGGTGGAGGTAGGGATGGGTTCTCTAGGAGTCGGCAGAGCGCTGGGGGTGGATGGGCTGGGCGTGGGCGCTCCTTCTTCCAAAATAAGAGCGCTGGGGGTGGATGGGCTGGGCGTGGACGCTCCTTCTTCCAAAATAAGAGCGCTGGGAGTGGCTGGGCTGGGCGTGGGCGCTCCTTCGTCCAAAATAACCAGGCGCTTATTTGTCTTGCTCGCGGCCGCGGCGCTGCTCGTCGCTGCCTGCGGCGATTCCGAAGACCTCACGCCCACCCCGCCGCCGGTCTCACCCACCGCCACCGTCGTCTCCACGGAGACCTCTCCCGGATCCTCTGCGCCCAGTGCCACCGGCAAGCTGGAACCAGACGGCGCCCGCATCCTCGCCGACGTCAAGCTCCTCTCCGATAACGGCCCACGCAGCAGCGCCACCGACCTGGAGCGCGCCGCCGCGGACCTGCTCGCGGACCGTCTGCGCTCCCTGGGCTACGAGGTGACGATTCAGGAGTTCTCCGTCGCCACGCAGCAGGGCCGTTCCTCCGTGCTGACCGTCAAAAGCTCCCCGAATCGCACCGTCCCGACGCTCCCCCTCAGCAACAGCCCGACATCAGAGGTGGCCGGCCAGCTGGTCGACGCGGGCATAGGCCGCCCGCAGGACTTCACCCCTGCGGCGCGCGGCGCCATCGCGCTCATCGAACGCGGCACCCTGACCTTTCAGGAGAAAGTCGCAAACGCCGCCGCCGCGGGCGCCCTGGGCGCCGTCATCTACAACAACGAGGCGGGTATCTTCCTGGGCGCCGCGGACGCCGCGACCATCCCGGCCGTGACCGTCTCTCAAGACCAGGGCCGGGAGTTGGCAGGCGACCTCAGCCGCGGCAACCTGACGGTCGAACTCGGAGTTGGCGCGCTCAGTAGCTCAGTATCCCGGAACGTCATCGCCACAGCGCCCGGCGCCCAGTGTGAGACGATCTCCGGCGGCCACTACGACAGCGTCCCCCAGGCTCCCGGCGCCAGCGACAACGCCACCGGCACAGCGACGGTCCTCGAGATCGCCGCCATCCTGGCCGACCGCAACGAAATCGGCAGCAACTGCTTCGTCCTCTTCGGCGGCGAGGAGCTGGGTCTGCTGGGCAGCAGGCACTACGTCTCCGCTCTGAACCAGGCGTCGAAGTCTCGCATCAAGGCGATGCTCAATTTTGACATGGTCGGCGTCGGCGACGCGGCCTGGTGGCTGGTCGGCACAGGCTCGTTACAGAAGCGCATGGACGACCTGACCGATAAGCTGGGCATCGATACCGTGAACAGCGACCTCACCGGCACTACCAGCGACCATGCCAGCTTCCTTGAGGCGGGCATCCCTGCGCTCATGTTCCACCGCTGGCAGGATCCGCTGCTACACACACCTCAAGACGTCTCCAGCCGAGTCAAACCGGAGTACCTGGAGCAGGCCGCCCGCATGGGCGTCGCCCTACTGGAGTCTATAGCTAGCGAAGGCTAGATTTGGCGGCCGGCCACCGGTCGGGCTACCATCGCGAGGAAGGATCAGCGACGCATGGGAGCCAAGTTTGTAGCAGGCATCGTAGGGCTGATCATCGTGGTCGTCCTCGTGCAGTCCTGCCTGCTCGGCGATGACGGCTCCTCTCCCTCCATCAACCGCCCCGGCTCGATCCCGACCGCGACGCCGCCCGCCGATCAGGCAGAACCCGTGCTTCTCGGCCAGGGCAGCTCCGGCGCCGCCACCACAGGCCAGGCACAGACCGGGCCCTCCGGCAACACCTACACCGTGCAATCGGGCGACACCCTGGGCGCCATCGCAGCGCGTTTCAACGTCCCGGCCGACGGCCAGGCAGCCTGGATCGCCGAGGTGCTCCGGCTCAACAACATGCAGGACGCCCGCCAGCTCCAGACGGGCCAGGAGCTGAAGCTGCCGGTAGTCGCCGCCACGGCTCGTCCTTCCGGCACCGCAACGCCACGCCCCTCCGGTACCGCGGCCTCCAGCACGCCGACCAGCACGCCCCGCCCCTCAGCAACCGGCACGCTGCCGACCGCAACGCCTGGCTCCGGGGGCGGCTCTGCCAGCACCTACACCGTCGTCTCCGGCGATAGTCCCTTCCTCATCGCGGAGAAGCACTGCGTGCCGGACCCGGCGCCCTGGGTAGAAGAGCTACTCGAGATCAACAACGTCGAAGCGTCTTCGCTCAGGGTTGGCGAGGTTCTCGATCTGCCCACCGGGACACCCGGGCTGTGTAATACCGGCAGCGCCACAGCCACGCCCGCGCCCTGACCTCGCCGCGGTTGTTCGGGCTTCTGGGCCGGTGCTAGGATAGGCCAGCTTCACCCATCCCCGGGGGGCGAACGGCGAGCTACGAGAGGTCCATTGAGCATCGAGCAGCGACTTGAGGACCTGCGCCATCGCAAGGAGCAGGCGGCCCTTGGTGGTGGCCTGCGGCGCATCCAGGCCCAGCACGACCGTGGCAAGTTCACCGCCCGCGAACGCATCAACATGCTCGCAGACCAGGGCAGCTTCGAAGAGTTCGACTCCCTAGTCCTGCACCGCTCATCCGACTTCGGCGTCGACCAGCAACGCTACCCCGGCGACTCCGTGATCACCGGCTTCGCCAAGATCGAGGGCCGCCCCGTCTGCATCTTCGCCCAGGACTTCACCGTCGTCGGCGGCAGCGTCTCGGAGGTCGCGGCGGAGAAGATCTGCAAGATCATGGACCTGGCGCTGAAGACCGGCGTGCCCGTGGTCGGCATCAACGACGGCGGCGGCGCGCGCATCCAGGAAGGCGTCGCCAGCCTCAAGGGCTACGGCGAGATCTTCCGCCGCAACGTCAAGGCATCCGGCGTCGTGCCGCAAATCTCCGTCATCCTCGGCCCCACCGCCGGCGGCGCCGTCTACTCACCCTCGATTACCGATTTCGTCTTCATGGTCGAAGACCACAGCTACATGTTCATCACCGGCCCAGACGTCGTGCGCGCCGTCACCATGGAAGAAGTCACGGACGAGGACCTCGGCGGCGCCAGCGTCCACGCCACGCGCACCGGTGTAGCCCACTTCTCGCTCGATTCGGAGGAGAACTGCCTCAACGAGGTGCGGCGCCTCGTCGCGTACCTGCCGTTGAACAACACGGACGACCCGCCCGTCGTCGAGATGGGGGACGACCCGCGACGGCGCGACGAGGAGATGCTCACCATCCTGCCGGAGAGCGAATCGCAGCCCTACGACGTGCGCGAAGTGATCTATCGCGTCATCGATAGCGCCGACTTCCTGGAAGTGCACGCCGACTACGCTCAGAACATCGTCGTGGGGCTCGCTCGCCTTGCCGGTCGCACCGTCGGCATTGTCGCCAACCAGCCGCTCTACCTCGCCGGCACGCTGGACATCGCCGCTTCGCTCAAGGCAGCGCGCTTCGTGCGCTTCTGTGATTGCTTCAACATCCCGATCGTCACCTTCGCGGACGTCAGCGGTTACCTCCCGGGCACGGCGCAGGAGCACGGCGGCATCATCACCCACGGCGCCAAGCTGGTATACGCCTACGCCGAGGCCACAGTACCGAAGGTGACCTGCATCCTGCGCAAGGCCTACGGCGGCGCCTACATCGCCATGGGCTCCAAGCACCTCGGCGGTGACGTCAACCTCGCCTGGCCCACCGGCTCCATCGCCGTGACCGGCCCGGACGCCGCCGTGAACATCGTCTTCCGCTCGCAGCTGGAGCTCGCGCCGGACAGCCGCCAGCAGCTGATCTCGGACTACCAGGAGCGCTTCGCCAACCCCTACGTCACCGCCTCACGCGGCTACATCGACGACGTGATCGACCCCCGCGACACCCGCGTGAAGATCATCCGCAACCTGGAGATGCTCGCCAACAAGGTGGAGCGGATGCCCAACAAGAAACACGGCAACATACCGTTGTAACTGCACACTCAACAGACTCGTGCCGGATACGTCCTATAATCGGTAACTATATGATTGACAGCTAAGTATATGACCGTCCTATAATTGGGCTACCGGTTTCGACCGGTGTCTCAGTCCGGGCCCAACGGTCTCCTGGTAGGGGAAGTCGCGGGCGAGACGGCGATGAGCCCCGACCCTGACCAAGTAGAGGGCCCTCACAAGTTCGCTTGGAGGAATGCTCATGTCGCCTTCACTCAACAGCTTTGGCGCCCGCACCACCCTCGATGTCGGTGGACGCTCGTTCACCTACTACAGCCTGCCGGCGCTGGCCGGCCGCTTCAGCAGCGTTGGGCGCCTGCCTTACTCGTTGCGCATCCTGCTGGAGAACCTCGTACGCAGCGAAGACGGCATCACCGTCACCCAGGACCACGTGGCCGCGCTCGCCGGCTGGGACCCCGCCCACGTTGGTGAGGACGAGATCGCCTTCCGCCCCGCCCGCGTGCTCATGCAAGACCTCACCGGCGTCCCCGCCATCGTTGACCTTGCAGCCATGCGCGACGCCATGGTTGCCCTCGGCGGCGACCCCCGCAAGATCAACCCCCTCTCGCCCGCCGAGCTGGTGATCGACCACTCGGTGCAGGTCGA
>CAZNHI010000205.1:0-5215 GCA_964572535.1 uncultured Dehalococcoidia bacterium | reverse complement strand
CCGCGGGCTGCTGGGCGTCTCGCGGTCGAGTCGGCGAAGAGCGCGGACGCGGCGATTGCCCGCGTGCCGGACGCGATCGCGGCGCAGCTCATCGCGGAGGACCACGCGTACCTGCTGCGGCGCTCGGGGCATCGTGGGGAGCACATCGAGCAGATTGAGACGGGGCTGCGGGGGTGAGGTGGTTTCTCTGCACGCAGCGAAGTTAACGACGTTGATTGCGACAATCCCTGCGACAAGAAAACTCTAGATTGTCGTAATTCGAATCTGCGGAATAAGACAAGACGTGCGACAATAGTTGCGACAAATGCCAACATGGGATGTCCGCTTCGACCTTCCGCTAGATGTCGGTGACGCCGGTCTGATTCGCGCCCTCGCACGTGCGGAGGCTTTGGCGGAAGTAATCCGGGGCATTCCAGTTTCTCCGTATGTCGAAACAACACTCAACCGCCTGAACATACTCCGTGCCGTGCGGGCGAATACCGCATTGGAAGGTGCTGATCTATCCGAGGATGAGGTTCGGCGCGTCCTTGATTCCTCCTCGCCAGTTCTCGCCTCCACGAGACAGCGAGAAGAGCAGGAAACCAGGAATGCCGATGCTGCAATGCGCTACGTTGCGAAGCTTCTCGATGAAGACGCGGACCGCGCAATCGATGAGGCGACGATCTGCCGGATAAATGAATTGCTGACTCTTCATATTGACTACCCAAACCATCAGCCCGGGCATTACAGGGCACATGGTGTGACTGCCCAGACATACGTTCCTCCCAAGACACGCGAGGAAGTGATCTCCCTAATGGGTGAGTTCGTGTCATGGCTCAACCATGGGGTGACCCTCAGCTGGCCTCCTATTGCGAGGGCGATAGCCGCGCACTTCTTTCTAGTCAGCATTCATCCGTTCGGTGATGGGAACGGTAGGACGGCTCGAGCACTCGAGAGCTATCTCCTGTACCAGGCCGAGATAAACGCCTTTGGCTTTTACTCTCTCGCCAATTTTTACTATCGCAATCGCGACGCCTACGTTGCCAAGCTCGACGAGGTGCGCTTTGAGGCCCATAACCTCATGCCATTCGTGCGTTTTGCGGTTGATGGTCTCGTGGATGAGCTAGCTGCCGTGCATCGGGAGGTGCTCGACTACGTGGCCATCCTGGCCTACAGGGATTTCTCGAACGAAACGCTTCTGAGAGAAAAGCTCTCAACAAAGACGCGCGAGCGCATGTTGAGATTGGTTGCGATGCTCGAAGGCGAAGGCGCATCCTTGCGAGAAATCCGTAGCGGTGGCCACCGGGCTTCTGCGCTGTACAAGGGCGTTTCGCTGCGGACTCTTGAACGAGACCTTGACCAGCTCGAGAAGCTGGGCTTAATTCACAGAGAGGCGGGTTTGATCCGCGCGAGACTTGAAGTACTAAGGGGCGTGCAGAGACTTACAGGGCGTTGAGCTCGTCTATGAGCTGGCGGATGCGGCCGTAGGCGTGCATCGGGTAGAGGGCGACGCGTTTGTACTCCAGCTGGTCGTTGTCGCGGACCTCTGGTTGTAGGGGGTCGATGACCTCGATTTCGCCCTTGAGCGTCAGGTCGTCGAACTGGGCGTTTAGGCGGGCGAGCTGCTCAGGTTCCGGCGCGCGCTTGACCCGCAGGACCAGGTGCTCGCCGACGAATCGGGCAGAGTGGAAGTTGGAGTAGAAGCGTTCGATCTCCTCGACGGCCTCCTGAGGTGTGCTCGCGACGCGCACCAGGGCGAGGTCGCTGTCGTGGATGAAGCCGCGCGCGAGGACGTTGTTGCGGATGAACAGGAGCCAGTCGCGCCAGTAGGTGCTGCCCTCCGGCTCCAGCAGGACGATGGGGTGGATGCCGCTCTTGCCGGTCTGGGCCAGGGTCAGCAGCTCGAAGGTTTCGTCCAGGGTGCCCCAGCCGCCGGGCATGAGGACGAAGGCGTCCGACTCCTTCAGGAACGTCACCTTGCGCGTGAAGAAATACTTGAAGTTGATCAGCTTACCGTCACTGGCGATGTAGGCGTTGGCCGGGTTGAGGCCGGGCAGGCGGATGTTGGCGCCGAAGCTGTGTTCCGCGCCGGCGCCTTCGTGGCCGGCGGCCATGATGCCGGGGCCGGCGCCGGTGATCACCATCCAGCCGCGACTCGCGATCTGAGAGGCGAAGTCGCGGGCTGCCAGGTACTCGGGCTCGCCGGGCTGGACGCGGGCGGAGCCGAAGATGCTGACCTTGCTCATGCCTCGATAGGGTGCGAAGACGCGGAAGGCGTAGGCGAACTCCTTGAGCGCGGCGTTGACCAGCTTGAGCTCGGCGCGCGTTGCTTTCTGGGTAACCAGGCGGACGGACGAGGTCAGCATCTCGCGAGTCAGCTCGAGGTCGAGGGGGTCGATGTGCTGGTCGTCGCCGGGGACGGCGTAGGTCAGGGCGCCGATGACTTCGTTGATCTGGAGGTCGAGCTCCTTGTTGCCGGTGGTGTAGATGCGGCGGTAGACGGGGCCGCGGGCGCGACGCGACTGCGGCTCCAGCGGTTCGAGGTCGCCGCGCTCATCACGAGGCAGATCGTCTTCGGGCTGGTCGTCGTCTACGGGTTGGTTTGTCTGGGAGTTAGCCATGTCTTAGCCGATTCTGGATGGAGCGGCCAACGGGAATCGAACCCGTGCCTCATCCTTGGGAGGGACGCGTGCCACCACAACACCTTGGCCGCCTGGGAGCCATGTTAGCGTATCGGTTTTTGGGGCGCATGGGAGGAGTCGAAAGAAGAAAGGGGTTCGCCGGGGGGGCACCCCTCGGGCTCCCCGCGCATGGGCTGCGCCCCTGAGAACCCTGCACGGTCGCTGGGCATCGCTGGCGCGTTGGCTGCGCTCAAGAAGAAGAAAAGGTGCTTCTGAGGGACACGCCTCGGGCTCACCGTCAGGGCGCTCCGCCCCTGTACTCCTGTCGATTCGGGGGTTAGAGGCGTTCGCTGACGTGCTGTGGTTCGATGCGGATGATGACGCGCTGTTCGCCGGGACGCTGGGGGTAGACGTAGTCGTCGCCGCGGTATTTGCGGCCGAGTTTCGAGATGTGCTCGAAGGCGCCCGCGCGCGTGACCTCGACGACGCGTCCGCGGACCTGGATGTAGCGAAACGTGTTCTCGGCGTCGGTGATTGAGAGCGCGACTCGGGGGTCGCGGGCGAGGTTGAGGGGCTTCTGGCGGCCCTCAGCGGTGTTGATCAGGATGTGCGTATCGTCGCAGTCGACCCAGACCGGCGTGACCTGCGGCGAGCCGTCCTTCATCAGCGTGACGAAGTGGGCGAGGTTCTTGTCTTCGATGAGCTTGCGCTGCTCCGCGGTTAGCGTGATCAAGGGCGTTCCTCTTCTAGCGTTTCCAGGTTGTTTGTGGCGGATGGAGGCTTGGCCCTCACCCTAACTCTCTCTCGAGGGAGAGGGGACTGCTTTCTCTGATGACTGACAACCTATGACTGAAAACTACCTACGACAGGCCCTGGCTGGTGATGTGCAGGGGCTCGATTTTGAAGATGAGGCGCACTTCGCTGGATGGGGAGGGGTTGCGCGCCGAAGGGCCAGCGTATTTGTGCGCCAGCTTCGTGAGGTGGTCGAAGGCGCCTTCACGGATCACGTCGACGACGACGCCGCGGACCTCCAGGTACTTCTGCAGGTTGTTGCGGTCGGCGACCGAGAGCGTGACGCGGGGGTCGCGGGCGATGTTGCGCGGCTTCTGCCGGCCTTCGGCGGTGTTGACCAGGACGTAGCCGTCCTCGTAGTCCACCCAGAGGGGCGTCGATTGCGGCGAGCCGTCCTTCATGAGGGTGACGAAGTGCGCGAGGTTGGGTTCGAGGAGCAGGCGCTGTTGCTCAGGCGTGAGCTGGATCATAGTTTTCAGTTGTCAGTAATCAGGTCTCAGTGGGCACAGGGAACCGACGCGTGACTTCTGTGGGCTCCGTTTCTAGTGATTAGCGGTTCCGCAGGTTACGCATTGGGGGCTACTACGGAGTCGGCCTCGATGCGGTAGACGACGCGCTCGGCGGCGGGCGGGCGCTGGGCGGGCTCGGCGCCGGTGTACTTCTTCGTGACCTCGACGAAGCCATCGACGGCGGGCTCGCCGGTGATGATTTCGACGACGCGTCCGCGGATCTGGAGCGGCGGGAAGGGGTTGTCGATGTCGGCGACTGAGAGGGCGATACGGGGGTCGCGCTTGAGGTTGCGTGTCTTCTGACGGTCGACGCCGGTGCTGATCATGACGTTGTCGCCGTGGCGGTAGACCCAGACAGGGGATACCTGGGGCGAGCCGTCCTTCATGATCGTGGCGACGTGGGCAAAGTTCTTGCTATCGAGGATGCGCTTGGCGCCTTCTGAGAGGGGGACACCCATGAATTGTGCTCCTGTACTGTTCCGCTGCTGGCGGGCGTGGCTGAGGTCTTGCTGCGCGGGATTCGCTACAGTATAGGGGACTGTAAGATGACGCGATGGCGCGAACACCCAGGAACGTCAGGCAGCAGGAAGCGCTCAGAGCGTTTGTCAAGGCGGGCGGCGCGCTCAGAAAAGGCAGGGGCGGGCACCAGGCTGTGAAGATGTCCAACGGTCACATTGTGAGCTTGCCAACCGGTGTCATCAGAGTCGGGTTGCTTCAGTCAGAGGTGAGAATGGCCGGCCTTTCAATGGAAGAGTTTCTCGGATTACTTTAGGAGCAGTATGAGGAAGACATTTACTGTCCTAGTCCACGAGGCTGAAGAAGGCGGCTACTGGGCCGAGTGTGTCGAACTCGGGTGTGGTTCGCAAGGCGAAACGCTCGACGAGCTGGATAGCAACATCCGCGAGTCGATTGCCCTCGTGCTGGAGATAAAGCTTGAGGATGGGGCGAACCTGGAAGCAATAGAGAAAGCTGAGAACATCGAGGCTGCGCCTGACGTGCGCAAATGGGAGATATCAGTCCCCCTACCGGAGCCAGCGGTAGCCTGACCAGGGCATATGCCCGACCGGGGCGCAGGCCGCGTCCCTGCCCAACTCTCGACCAAGGAAGGAGCAAGCATGGACGCCTATCAGGCCATCATCGGCAAGCGCGACCGCCGCGAATACGACTCCAAGCCTATTTCTGAAGAAGTGCTGCAGCGCATCTTGCAGGCTGGGCGCATGGCGGGCAGCTCCAGCAACAGCCAGCCGTTCCGATTCATCGTGATGCGCGACCAGGCGGCGAAGGAGAAGCTGGCGCCGGCCGGCCCGGGTACCC
>CAZNHI010000204.1:0-5235 GCA_964572535.1 uncultured Dehalococcoidia bacterium | reverse complement strand
ATGGGGGCTCTGCCCCCAAGCCCCCGCTGAAGGGGCGCATGGAGCACTAGTTGGGCTATCAATCCCAAAGCTGCTGCGATGCTCGGCGGGCGCCTTCGACAAGCGATTCGAACTTGGCCCAGACCAGCTTCTCGTGGCCCACGCGGCCGCCGAGCCCGCAGTCTGTGCCGGCGATGACGTTTTCGCGGCCAACGACGGAGGCGTAGCGGACGAGCCGGTCGGCGACGAGGTCCGGGTGCTCGATGAAGTCGCTGGCGTGGCCGACAACGCCGGGCATTAGCGCTGACCCCTCCGGCAGCTTGAAGTCCTGCCAGACCCGCCATTCGTGCTCGTGCCGGGGGTTCGAGGCTTCGACGGAGTAGACGCCGGCGTTGACCTTGAGGATGAGATCGGCGATGTCGCGCAGCGGGATGTCGTTCTTGTGGGGGCCGTGGATGCTGCCCCAGCAGACGTGCAGACGCACGCTCGCGCGCGGGATGCCCTTGAGCGCGACGTTGATCGACTCGACGCGGAGGTCTGCGAAGGCGCGGTAGGCAGCGACGTCCATGTCCGCGTGAATCTGCCAGGCGTCCGCGAGGTCGGGGTCGTCGATCTGGAGCAGGAAGCCGGCGTCGGCGATCGCCTTGTACTCGGCGTTCATGGCCTCGGCGATGGCGAAGAGGAAGTCCTCGTCGCTCTTGTAGTACTCGTTGTGTAGCCAGTGCTCGATAGTTCCGGGCGCGATCGCGGTGAGCACAGCCTCTTCGACCCGAACGCCGTCTAGGGCGGCGCGCAGGTTGTCGATGTCGCTCTGGACCTGCGCCTGGCCGACGTACTTCAGGGGCGCGACGCAGAACACGGGGTCACTGAGGCCGCCCGTTGCGCCGGCGCGCAAGGTGGATGCGACCACCGCTGCCCCGCCGCCACCGCCGCCGAAGCCGCGAAAGTATTCGGCAAACTCGCCCATGTCGCGGCCGACGATGGAGCCTGGAGTCTCGACGCGCTGGCCGGGACGGCTCTCCAGTCCCGCGAGCCGCGTGCTGGCGTAGGTCTGCCAGCTGCGCTTCGACTGCTCGCCGTCGTTGATTATGTCGAGTCCTGCGCCGGCCTGCTGGCGCACGACCTCGCCAACGGCGCGCTTGATGCGCTCGTCCAGCTCAGCCTGGCTGACGTCTTTGCCGGCGTCGCGGTTCACGAGCAGCTGCCAGAGGTCCTGGGGACGGGGCAGGTTGCCGGCGTGACTGGTGAGGATGCGGTCCGTGCTGCGCTTCATGTTTGCTCCTGTATTGAAGATGGGGGCTCTGCCCCCAAGCCCCCGCTGAAGGGGCGCATGGGGGCTTTTGCGTTGGGCCTTGCCCAACGCCGGGGGCTTCGCCCCCAAACCCCTGGGCTTTGTGTTGAAAGATGGGGGCTACCGCTACATCGGAATGCGGCGCGCTGAGCCAGTCTCACGTCTCCCTCTGCGGCCGTCCCTGCGGAGAGGCAGCAAGACCACTTCAGTATATGACTGCTCGCCTCCTATATCTGGTGACGGGTTTGGACTACTGGGGCATCTGCTCCTCGAGCTCCGAGCAGGACGTGATCTTCGGGGCGGTGCCCACGCGGCGCCTCGGGCGGATCAGGCTCCTGAGGCTCGATACGGATTCGACGTGCAGCGTCATCGCGCCTTGCGTAGGGAAGTCTTCTTTATGGCGCTCGAGGCCTTCCTCACGCGGGCGCTTGTTACGCAGGATAGTGGTGTATTCGGCGCGTCCGGCCAGTTCGAAAGCGTCGCCTGAATCGAGATCGAGGAGGAGCAGCGTCGCGATGCCATTAGTACGGATGTTGCCGGCGCTCTTGAGCATGCCGTCGCCGACGTACTCGGTCCAGGTGAGGCGCTGAGTCTCTGCATCGAGCGTGAAGAAGCCGGGAGGGCCGCCGCGATGCGAGACATCCGGCTGGCCGGCGGGACTTATGGAGGCGAGAAACGCCGTCTCGACGCGAGAGAGGGCAGAGAGCAAGGCCGCGTCCTCCAGAGAGGCCTCTTCGCGGCTCACGGGGCCAACATGCAGCGCGTCCTCAAGCGGAGTGGAAGGCGCGACGTACTTGCGGCAGTTGGTGAAGGCTTCGTGAGTTTCCAGCTCCAGACCATCCTCCGTCCGCGAGAGGAGCCCGTTCAGCCGGGCGCGGCGGCGCTGAGCCGGATTGATCGCGATGGCGCCAGCGAGACCAGGAGCTATACCGGCTTCGGCGAGCGCGGACGGCAGGAGTAGCGTGGAATCGCCCAGGACATCGACCAGTGGGGCCGGGCCGGAGGCGCAGGCGAAGCGCAGAACGCCGTGGGCATCAGCGGTCGCGATTACGAGGATGTCAGCGACGTTGACGAATGTCCCGACCGGTCCGACCCAGTTGGCCAGCATGTCAGCGACGCGCCGGGTGTTGGCCTCCTCCTGCACCGCGAGCTGACCGGCGTGATAGACAAGCGACACGGTGACCTCCGGGAAGCAGCGATTTGTCGAAAAGGTATGACCCGCCTGCGCGGACGTCAACCCGATCTCAAGGCCAGAGACGTTTAGTCGCTAGGCGGGAGCCCTCCTGCATTGAAAGCTGGGGACACCCCAGACCCCGCTAAAGGTGCGCGCGGGGCGTTGCTTGCGCCCACTAGTTGCGCCACAGACGCTTAGTCGCCAGGCGGGAGCCCTCAACGAGTGATTCAAATTTGGCCCAGGCGATCTTGGGGTGGCCGACGCGGGGGCCGAGGCCGCAGTCTGTGCCGGCGACGACGTTTTCGCGTCCGGCGATCGATGCGTACTTCTCGATGCGGTCGGCGACCAGCTCGGGCGTCTCGATGAAGTCGGAGTCGTGGCCGACGACGCCGGGCATAAGCACGATGCCGTCCGGGAGCTTGACCTCCTGCCAGGCGAGCCAGTCGACGGCGTGGCGTGGGTTGGCGGCTTCGACCGCGAAACCCTGGGCGCGGGTCATAAGCACGACTCCGATGATGTCGCGCATCTCGATGTCGTACTTGTGGGGGCCGTGGTAGCTGCCCCAGCAGACGTGCAGGCGGACGCGATCCGGCGCGATGTTGCGCAGTGCGTGGTTCAGAGCCTCGATGCGCAGCTGGGCGTGCTTCTGGTACTGCGCCACCTCCAGCTCAGGATGCATCTGCCAGGCGTCCGCCAGGTCCGGGTCATCGATCTGGAGGACGAAGCCCGCGTTGACGATTGCCTCGTACTCAACGCGCATGGCGTCGGCGATGGCGTAGAGATACTCCTCGTCCGTCTTGTAGTACTCGTTGCGCAGCCAGTGCTCGATGGTGCCGGGCGAGACGGCGGACATGAAGGCCTCGGCGGCGTTGCCTCCCTGGAGGGCGGCCGTGAGGTTGTCCAGGTCTGCCTGGAGGACGTCCTGGCCAACGTAGGTGAGCGGCGCGACGCAGGTGTCCGAGCGCGGGATGGCGCTGCTGGAGGTGATGCCGCCACGGGTGTTGGGGCCGCGTCCGGGACCGAACAACTCGAAGTACTCCGGGAACTCCGCGGCGTCGCGGCCGTAGATCGGGGCGCTGCGGTAGCCCGCGGGACGGGGTCGCTGCTCGTGCCCACCCAGGCGCTCGCGGGCATAGGTTGACCAGCTGCGTTTAGATTGTTCACCGTCGTTGACGATGTCGAGGCCGGCAGCGAGCTGCTGCTTGACGACGTCGTTGGCCGCGGCGCGGATCAGCGACCTGAGTCTCGCGGAGTCGTATTCCTGGCCTTCATCTTTGGCGACGAGCATGAGCCGCAGCTCGTCGGGTCGCGGCAGGCTGCCGACGTGGGTGGTGAGGATGCGGTCTGAGCTGCGAATCATAGTGAGGCCCCTTCTGCGCGGATGAGCAGGCATACGTTAACGCGCCGCCCTGCCTGTAAGCCAGCGCGGCTGACGAACCTCTACCGGGCGGCCTCAGTTCGCGCCGGGTGGGTGCTGAAAGAACCTGGACACGGACTTGCAGGTGGGGTCCGTGGTGACCAGGTAGCGCCAGTCTCCGTCCTCCCGGATAACGGCCGCGTCAACCGGAAAGAAGCGCGGCGTACGGTCGTAGTCGGAATCGACCTTCAGCGTCGCGGTGTCGCCGGCGATGCGGATGTCGCTGAAGCGGTCGGTCTGGAGGCTGCGATCGCCATTCGCCTGTCGCGCGGCCAGAGCGATCGTGGTGAAGTCCTGCTTCGAGCAGGTCTCGCGCGTCGCCGCCGCCAGCAGCGAGTAGGCGAAGTCGATGTTGCCGCCGGGCCCGTAGGCTTCCTGGAGGAAGCTCGACACCGCCTCTTCGATGCGTTGCGCTTCGGAGCCGGGTGCCTTACCCGACGCACACGCCGCGATAGACCAGCAGGCCACGGCCGCGGCCAGGAACCAGAGCAGGCGCGCTCGCGGGAGCCCCCAGTTCGGCATCTCAGGTGGGGTCGAAGGCGAAGTCGACATGCAGCCAGAGGACGCGGGAGAAGCGCAGGAAGAGCGGCAGGCTGAGCAGGGTCTGTAGTGTGCTGATCGTCATGACGACGGCGAGGACGATTGCCACTGGCAGGACGGTCACGACACCGAGGCCGTAGCTAATGTACATGGCGCCCAGGAAGTAGCCGGCTTCGCGCAGGAAGCGCAGGCCGCAGACAGGGCAGGTGGGGTTGAGAGCGCCCAGGCATCCCTTGAGGCCGGGCGCGAACATTCGCCCTGCGCCGCAGCGGGGGCAGCGGCTCATCAGGATGCCTTTGAGGCTCAGCCGGTTGCGGGATACCGGCGTAAGGAGCGCGCTTTCTCGCGCAGGACGGTTTGCAACGCCGGCCAGTGGCCCTGGAGCCAGAACGCGACCAGGAAGGCAATGGCGGCCAGAATGGTGCCGAAGATGCCATCGATGAAGAAGTGGTTGCCGGTGATCACGGTTGCGAGCCACATGGCGGGTGTGATCGCTAAGGCAAGCAGACGCACGCTGCGGCGCCTCGTGGAGATGTAGAGGCCGAGGCTAATGACGAGGCACCAGCCGACGTGCATGCTGGGCAGCGCCGCGTACGGATTGACCAGCGGTGAGTTGTCGTAGTCCACGGGGACGGTCATGGCCAGCGTATCGACGATGCCGACGGTGCTGAGACGCGGCGGGGCGACCGGGAAGAGCACGAAGAAGATCAACGCCACAGCGCCCGAGAGCAGGAAGGCGTTGCGCGTGATCGCATAGACATGCGGCTTGGTGATGAAGAGGTAGAGCCCGAAGGCGATGATCGCGGGCCAGTGGCCGTAGAAGTAGATGACGTT
>CAZNHI010000203.1:0-5258 GCA_964572535.1 uncultured Dehalococcoidia bacterium | reverse complement strand
GACGGCGTCAACTGGACGAGGCGAGCGACCAAACGCTGGCGGCGGCGCGCGCCGCGGCGTGTGAGCTGGCATTGCGGGCTGCCGGAGCGCTCGTGGTCGCGCAAGGTAGCTCGTCTCTGTTCCCCGCGTCGCACGCCCAGCGCCTGCTGCGCGAAGCGGTGTTCCTGCAGGTCTTCGGTAGCAGGCCGGCGATCCGGGAGGCGCTGCTGCGCAGGCTGGGCGCGTCGTAGCCACCTGGATGCCGCGGGCCGCATCTGGCCTGTCACGTTCATGCCTTGAGAACCTACGCCTTGTCAGCATTGACCAGGTCATGAATCGCTGCCCCGCGGGCTCAACCTAGGCGAATCCCCGACCAAAGTGCCGATTATTCCTCTAGAGGGATGGCACAGTGACCACAAACGCATCGCGCTGGAAAGTCGTACGCGGGTCCGATCCGGACGCCGCTCCTGACCTGCTGCCCTCCTTCGGCGCCGGCGGCAGGCCGAAGCCTGAGAATCAGGCGCGGCTCCTGCGCATCCACGCCTTCGCGGTGGTGACGCTGATCTTCGGCTTCGCCTACATCGGCTGGCGCTACGTAGACACGATCAACCTCAGCGTCTGGTACATCGCGTTGCCCCTGATCATCGCCGAGACTCACAACGTCTTCGGGCTGCTTCTGTTCACGCTGGCGCTGTGGGACATCGACTCCTCACCGCCCTGGCGTCCCATTGACAGCACACACCTGCGAGTCGCCGTGCTCATCCCGACCTTCAACGAGCCGGAAGAAGTGCTGCTGCCGACGATCGCAGGCGCGCTGGCGATGCAGCTGGACCACGAAACCTGGGTGCTGGACGATGGCAAACGGCCGGAGGTACAGCGGCTGGCGGTAGAGATGGGCGCACACTACCTGACGCGCCCCGACAACTCCCACTACAAGGCCGGCAACCTCAACCACGCGATGGACTTCATTGAAGCCGACATCTTTGCGATCTTCGACGCTGACCACGTTGCGGGGCCAGACTTCCTGCGCCACACGCTCTGCTACTTCGATGACCCGCGGGTCGCGGTGGTGCAGACGCCTCAGGACTTTTACAACACGGATTCCTTCGAGCACGAGCAGCAGACCGACAACGCGGTCTTCAACGAGGAAGCCGTCTTCTACCGCGTGATCGCGCCCGGCAAGAACGTCTGGGGCGGCTCCTTCTGGTGCGGCACCTGCTCACTCGTCCGCGCGGAGGCTCTGCAGGAAGTTGGTGGCGTCGCCACTGACTCCGTAACGGAGGACATCCACACAACAATCCGGCTCAACCGCAAGGGCTGGAAGGCCGTCTACCACAACGAGGTGCTGGCACGCGGCCTGGCGCCGGCCGACGCTGTGCAGTACATGGTGCAGCGCAACCGCTGGGCGGTCGGCGCAATGCAGGTCCTGCGCCTAGAGAACCCGCTGTTCAGCCCAGGCCTCAGCTTTGGCCAGCGCCTTAGCTTCGCCACGACGATCCTCGCCTGGTTCGATTCCTGGCGGACGCTGACTTTCATCCTGCTACCCGCGGCTGTGATCTTCACCGGGGCCTCGCCGATCGACGCTTCGGGGCAGGTCTACGTGCCGATGTTCCTGATTGCGTTCGTCAGCCAGTTCATCCTGCTGCGGCTGCTGGCGCGAGGCTACTACCCACCGATCCTGTCGCTGGTATTCGAGATGCTGCGCCTGCCGGCCGTATTGCCGGCGACCTTTGCCATCCTGAATCCGAAGAAGCCGCGCGCCTTCAAAGTCACCCAGAAGAGCGCCTCGGAGGACCACCGCAAGGTCAACCCTCCGCAGCTCCTGGTCTTCCTCATGAGCGTGAGCACCGTGTCGATTGTCTGGTTCGTGCTCACCATGTTCGGCTTCAGTCCTACGCACTACGGCGAGAACGCGCCGGCAGTCGTCGGTTCGTTCATCTTTGCCTGCGCCAACTTCTGGCTGCTCTCGATCGCGATCAAGCGAATCAGGGCTGCTCAGTACGGTGGCAACCGTCGCGCCGCCACGCGCTTCGAGGTCTTCCTGCGCGGCGAATTGGCAGGCGAGGCTTGCGTCTTGAGAGACCTCTCTTTCACGGGCGCCCGCGTCGAATCGGGTGCCACGGCGCTGCAGCGTGGTCAAAAAGTCAGCCTCCTGATCCGCGCCGCGGACACCGAACACAGGCTGGAAGCAGAGGTTATCCGCGTGCGCCCCGGCAGCGGCCGCAACGACGTGGCGCTGCGTTTCCTCGGTGGTCAGCGCGGCACCGTAGGTGCCCTGGCTCTGATCGTGTTGAACGGGGGCGCGATCATCAGACACACTGGCCCGCGCCTGCGGGAGTCCAGGCCTCCCACCGGCCCGCAGCGAGTCGCAGCGTAGCTCTCAGGCGCCCGTCACTGTCTTGGCGAGGAGCGTCTAGGGACGCGGCAATCTCGGACGCACACCCTCGCCGTTCCACTACGCACCATCCTCGAACACCGTCTGAATTGACGCCCTCCAGGTCGCGTGCTTGAATGCCGGGACGGCCTTGCGGTATCTACACCGGGGGTCGCCCAAGGGTGGCCGGCGCGGTCGCCTCGAAAGGACCCGGCTTCATGACGGCGACTCCCAGCAAGCCACGCACGCCTAACATCCCGGTCCCCAACCCGAAGCTGACTCCCGAGGCCATGCTCCAGAGCGCGATCGACATGCGCCAGATGCTGCGCGAGCGCCAGGCCGAAACTGAGAGCGCCGGCCGCATCCTGGACGAAGTTAACGACCGCTGCGTCGAGGCGGGGTTCTATCGCGTCCTGCAGCCGCGGCGCTACGGCGGCTACGAGTTCGATCTGCCCTCCTTCGTCAAGGTCGCCATCGAGCTTTCGCGGGGCTGCCCTTCCACGGGCTGGTCCGTGACGTTCACGTCAGGTCACCCCCACGTGCTCTCCAAGTACCCGGAGCAGGCGCAGACCGAGGCTTACGGCAAGGATGGCGAGTTTCGCGCGCCGCTGGTCGGCGGGCAAAACTCGACCGCGAAGAAGGCGGACGGCGGCTACGTGATCAGCGGTACCTGGGACTACGCATCAGGCATCGACGTGGCGACGCACTTCTTCGGCACGGCCCCGATCCGCGAGAACCCAGACGACGAGCCAAAGGGGCTCCTACTGGCGCTCTTCGACCGCGACCAGTTCGAGATCGAGCACAACTGGGAGATGCTCGGCATGCAAGGGACAGGGTCGCACCGCGTGATCATCAAAGACCAGTTCGTGCCGCAGCATCGGGTCCACGAGCGCGGCCTGCTCATGCCTGTGGTCTCGCCGCCGGAGGACCGTATCTTCGAGAACCCGATGTACGCCGGGCCGAGCACGAACATTCTCATGGCGGAGATCGCCGCGGTGGCGATCGGCACGGGCTACGCGGCGCTCGATTGCTTCGAGGAGATCCTCAAGCGTCGCACGACGCCGCGTTCAAGCAAGACACGCGCCGAGGACCGCGAGTTCCAGGTCTACTTCGGTGAGGCGTTGGCGCAGCTTGAGACAGCGAAAGCGGCGCTGCTGGGCTGCACGCAGCAGTTCATGGATTACTGCCGTGACGAGGTGGCCGGGACGAACCCGTTCACGCCGGAGATGAGTTCGCGCATCGTGCTGGTGCAGCAGCAGTGCTGCCGCCTGGCCGGCGACGCGGTGAACCTGATGTTCAGGATGTCCGGCACCTCGCAGATCAAGCCCGGCATGCCCATGCAGCGCTACTTCCGCGACATGATGACGCTGCTGACCCACGTCACTCTGGCCTACGACCGCAACGCCGAGGGGGTCACAAAGATGCACTTCGGGCTGGACGCGCCGGGGCCGGAACCGGGCTCGCAGGCATTCAGCGCCCGCTCCTGAACCTCCTAACCTCATGGCCAAGAATGACCTAGAAGCCCGGAGAGCGAGATACTTCACGCTGAGCTCAGAGATTGCCCGAATTGATACTGCACAGTTGCGTTCGCTGCTTGACGAATCTGAACCAAAGAGCGGCTGGTGGAGCACAACTCACACGCTCGACATCGCGCGGACGAAGGTTTTCGTGAAGCGGATCCCGGTCGCGGATCTTGAATACGAAAACATGTTTTCGACCAGGAACCTGTATGAGCTCCCGACATGCTTCAACTACGGCGTCGGCTCTGCCGGCTTCGGCGTCTTCCGTGAACTCGCTGCGAATATCGAGACCTCGAAATGGGTGCTGGAGGGCGAAATTGCCAACTTTCCACTGCTGTACCACCATCGAATCGTCCCGGTCTCAGGGCCACGGCCCGGCGTGGACTTGGAGCGCCATCGGCGGTACGTGGAGTACTGGAACAACGATGCGAGTGTTGGGCGGTATATGTCAGACAGAGCGCAAGCCAAGTACGAACTGGTCCTGTTTCAGGAGCATCTTCCGTACAATTTGGAGCCTTGGTTGCGCGAAAACCCCACTAGGATCAACCGAGCGCTCGAAGATCTGCTTGCAGCAATCGCATTCTTGAGGACGAAGGGCATCGTCCACTTCGATGTGAATTTTGACAACCTGCTGAGCGATGGCGAGCGCGCGTACTTGACGGACTTCGGTCTGGTGCTTGACGAGCATTTCACGCTCGCAGAGGACGAGGCGGTATTCCTGAGACAGAACACGCACTACGACTACGGAGAGCTGTTATGGAGTTTTGGCTTCCTTGTCCATCCGCCGTACGAGGCACTGGCGGATGATGAGAAGAAGACCTTGATGGCAAGGTACGGCATCAAGGATGAGACTCCATTTGAGGAGTTGATACCTGTACTGCTGGACAATATCGAAGAGATACACGCTGACGGCGCGATGAAGTTGGATGACGCGTATGTCGCTTCCATAGTGCAATATCGCGGCGTCATCGCACTGTTCCATGAGTTCTTTTATGGCATGAGGAAGAATAACAAGAAGGACACCAGGCTCAATCATGCAAAGCTTACGCAACTGCTCAGAGAGACTGACATTCTTACCACTCAGTAGAGCTCAAGCAGATCTACCGCCGCCGGAACCGGGCTCGCAGGCGTTCAGCGCCCGCTCCTGACGGGGCCAGGTTTGGGTGATAACGGCCCTGAAGGTTGAAACCCTCAGCACAGAATCGCGGCTCGTAGTCGAAGCTGCAGGATTCATCCTGCAGGGTTGTGTGCCTGCGTTCGTTGGTCGAATTGTGTATCTTTATGGCGTGCCGGCCGCGGCGCAGACCCCTCTAAGGAGCAGACCTGCATGCTGACCAAAGAAGACAACGAGCTCCTTCCTCGCGTAGGACCCGGAACCCCGATGG
>CAZNHI010000202.1:0-5273 GCA_964572535.1 uncultured Dehalococcoidia bacterium | reverse complement strand
GTTCCCGTTCATGGACCTGCAGGACGTGCAGGAGCTGGCTAACTTCTTCGAGCGCCGAGTCAGCGCCTACCAGGTCGGCGTTTCGGGCGAGGTCAGCCTGGACGCGAG
This sequence comes from uncultured Dehalococcoidia bacterium, assembly GCA_964572535.1. Taxonomy (GTDB): domain Bacteria; phylum Chloroflexota; class Dehalococcoidia; order DSTF01; family WHTK01; genus WHTK01. The sequence continues at coordinate 5,165 of CAZNHI010000202.1, read as the reverse complement.
CTTTTAGCCGACCTTCGCGTCCGCGTCCAGCGGCATGAAGACGCAGAAGCGCCCTTGAGGGCCGTTGCGCGTCACGTGGCCCTTTCCCGTCAGGTCTTCGATCAGCGTCAGGACGCCGGGCTTCACCGTCAGCTTCTGGCCGTCGCCGGTCTCGATCTCGCCTTCACCGGCGATCGTCGCGATTAGCTGACGCCGCGGCCCGACGTGCCACGACACCTCCGTGCTGGGTGCCATCGAGATGATCTGCACGCCGGTGCCGGAGAACAGGCTCGATCGCCCACCCTCCAGGTTGACCTTGATGCACTCCATGCTGCTGGTGCCGTCCGCCAGCGTGAACATCCGCCAGACATCTACTTGCTCTGCCATCGTCATCTCCTCCTAAAGATTCGTCGATCTCGGGTCGCGGGGTAGCAGATCGCGTAGCGCCCGCAGCTCGGCCTCAGGCCAGTCCCCGTCGCTGTAATTGAGCTTTGAGCACAGCACGTCGTCGAAGCCCAGCTCCGCCAGCCGCGCCAGGCGGTCGCGCGCCTCCTCCGGCGGACAGTTGAGGTGGAAACGCCCGGCGGGGTCCAGGGGCTCTGACGGCGCATTGAGGTTGACGTTTACAGTCGCCACCAGCGCCCGTCCGGTGCCCCCTGCCTCCCGATAGCGCTGGAGGCCCTCCCGCAGCGTGTTCAGGCTGGTATTGAACCCGGACGCCATCCAGCCGTCGTACTCCTCCGCCGCGCGACGCACCCACTGCCCGCTACCCCAGGCCCCGATGACAATCGGGGGGCCGCCTTTGACGTTCGGCCAGGGGTGGATGTTGATGCCGTCCACGGTCTCGCCGTCCAGCAAGCGCTTGATCTTGCTCGCGCCGTCTCGCAACAGCTTGAAGCGCTGCGCAAAGTCGACGCCCACCGCCTCGAAGTCCTTCGGCGTCGAGCCGGAGCCAAGACCGGCGATGAACCGCCCGCGGCTCACCGCCTGCAGCGTCATCAGCCGCTGCGCCAGCTCCACCGGCGAACGCAGTGGCATTTGGACCACCGCCGTCCCCAGCTCGATGCGCGTCGTGCCGGCCGCCGCGACCGTTAGCCACTGCAGCGTATCCAGGCCCGCGAAGTCGAAGCGGCCGACCGTGTCACCCATCCAGATGCCGTCGAAGCCGATCTCCTCCAGCAGGCGGGCGCGGGCCATAATCTCGGCGGCGGACGGCGCCGAGCCGTCCGCGCGCTGATAGGGCAGGTTGATTCCGAGTCGCACAGGGCCTTCCTTCCAGCACTGGCCCGCGGGCGCTGTTCGCTGACTGCTGCGGGCGTTCCTGCCTGAAGTTTAGGTGCTCTCGGCCTTTCGCGGGCGCTACGGGGGTATCCGCCGAGCGTTCACGCCAACCGTGATTCGTGCGCACCTTTAGCGGGGGCTCCGGGGGTGTCCCCCGGCTTTCAATGCCCGACCCTCAGTCCGGTAGGACCTGGATCACCTTCCAGCCCAAGCCCGTACAGCCCACGCTGGGCGAATCCCAGCGTGAGTGGTGCGGCAGCTGGGCCGGCACCGGCTTGGGAAACGTGAAGACGCGGCCGCAGACCATGCAGCGAACTCGCATACGCGTTCCTTCCTGGCCCGGAAGGACAAGGGCCAAGACGTGGCGGGGGTGCATAGTTATCGACCCCGCGAACGCGAGGCTGAATGGCTAAATCAGCGTCCGGTCCCGCGAAGCGACGGCCAGGGAGGCGGCTGCCTCCACTGGACGCGCCCTGACGCTACCGGCCGAGACGGTTCTCCAGACTCGAGCGGCGAGCAGCACCAACACGATTCCGCCGCTGGCCCAGTACACCGCCTGCGCCCAGATCGTCCCGCTATCGCTGCCCGCGCCGATGCCGTGCACCAACGCCATCACGAACACGAGAAATGTGAGGTAGTGAATCGCACGCCACGCGGCGTATGGCACTAGAGGCCGCAAGTAAAACGTCGCGATCACCACAGCCATGAGGTACAGGGACAGCGTCCCCAGCGCCATGTACGTCGCCTGGTAGGGCGAGGCGAACGGCACCAGCAGCTCCCAGACTGAAAAGCCGATGAACGCATCAGGCAGCACGATGAACGTATGGACCACGGTCAGGATGAGGGTCAGCAACGCCACGAATCGGTGGAGGTCATACGTGGCGTTGCGTCGCAGTCGGTTCGAAAGCTTGGCCGTCATCAGCAGCCCCAGCGACACGGACGCCGTGAGCAGGACGAAGGAGACGAGGCCGGTCGCGCGCGTCAGGTACCAGAATGCGTGCTCGCCGCCGTCCATCACCGGACCCCCGGGAACATAGGGAACAAGGATGAACGGGACCCGGTCGCGGAGCTGCTACCACTCGCGAGGTGTTCCCTTTGTTCCAGGTGTTCCCCCTGTTCCTGTTTGGCCTGGGGGTAGTGCACGTAGGCTTCGAAGCCCCGCGTGACCAGCAGCGAACCGCCCTGCTCCACGATCAGCCCTTCCACGTCCGGCTGCGAGTCCAGGTAGTCGCGCCCGGCGTTTGCGCCGAGTAGCAGCGCCACCTTGGCGTGGTACTCCGCCTCCACGGTGTTGGCCGCGATAACGGTGACCTGCACCGCATCGCTACCTGAAGGCCCGCCGCTGCGGGGGTCGATCAGATGGTGCGACCAGCGGCGGCCGTCGAGCCAGCGGCGCCGCAGCCGGCTCGACGTGGCGATACCACGGTCGATTACGGCCAGCACCGCCAGGTCACGCTCCGGCTCAAACGGGTCCTCGATGCCGGCCAGCCACGCATCGCCGTCGTCCGGCGCGCCGGACGCGCAGACGTCTCCGCCCGCATTAACCAGGCAGGGCGACCCCAGGATCGCAGCCAACCGGTCCGCCGCGAAGCCCTTGCCCACGCCGCCGAGGTCGATCCCGGCGCCGGGTGGCAGCCAAACGCTGCGAGAGGCTTCGTCGACGCTGACATCGCGCCAAGAATAGTCTCGGACCCTGGGTGCGTCTGACGGCTGGCCCGCGCCAATCAGCTCGAAAGACCTGTCGTAACCCGCGGCCTCCAGAGACCGCAGCACCGTAGGGTCGAACAGCCCACCTGACCTCTCGGCCAGCGACAGGCTGAGCGTCACGAGTCGCAGCAGCGACGGCGATATGACGAAGGGCCTACCGGGCGCAGCGTTGAGACGGCTCAGCTCGCTGCAGGGGTCGAAGCGGCTGAACCGCGCCTCGAAGCCACGCAGCCACCCCGCGGCCAGTCCGAACCGCGACCCAGCAGCGGCGCGCCCGCAGATCAGCTCCACCTCACCGTTCATCGCCCGCAGCGTCATCCTGTTCACAGTTAGCTGGCCCTCGTGCGCGTGTGCGGCTGTTCGGCTGGCCGCTGCTCCGGCGTCTGGCTGCCTCTCGTGCTGCTCGCTGGTGCGAAGAAGCGCTCGTAGTCCGGCGTCGCAGCCGGTGGAGTCACGTTCGCCTCGGCTTCGATCTGCGGTTGGGCTCGGGCCAGGCCCAGAAAGAGCAGAAACAGCCCGGTAGTCAGGGCCGTAATCAGCGCTTTGAGCCCGGTCTGCTTGCGCAACTTCACGTTTACACCGCCAGCAGGTCCATCGTATCGAAGTGCCCGCCCAGAATCGCGTCGGCAGGCGACTCCAGCCAGCGATCGAGGATCGTCGCATAAACCGAGCGAAAGTCGACCGTGTAGCGCAGATTGCCGTTATCCAATGAGGCCAGGCTGGAAGGCTCGCCGTGGAAGCCACCCTTGACTGCGTTGCCCAGCAGGAACATCGGCCCCGCGGAGCCATGATCCGTGCCGTCCTGCGCGTTCTCCGGCACCCGCCGCCCAAACTCGGACCAGGTCATAACCAGCACGTCGTCGCCGTGACCGTGCGCCTCGATGTCCGCCATGAAGGCGTCCAGCGCCGCGTCCGTCTGGCTCAGCAAGTCAGTCAGCGTATCCGCCTGCTGCGTGTGCGTGTCGAAGCCGCCCAGCGTCACGTGGGCTACTCGTAGCGGCGTCTGGCCACCGCCGGAATCGACCAGCTCCGCGATCAGCCGCAGACCGCTGCCCAGCGAACTGTCCGGGTACTGCACCGCGGGCGCATACACGGCGTCTGCCGCCTTCAGCGCCGCCGAACTGGCGATCGCGTTGTCCAGCGTCGTGTCCAGCAGCGCCGCGAAAGCCGAACCCAGCGGCTTGTACACGTCGTACAGGCGCATGAGACTGCGGCTGCGGTCGCCGGCGCGGTCGTTGGCCGGCTCCTGCAGGGCAAACGTGCCGAGGCTGGCCACGGACGGTATCGTCGCCTCGTCCGACTCGAATGCCGAGGGCAGCCTGCCGCCGACGCTGAGCCCTGCCAACGGGTGCCCACCGAAGTCTGTCAGGCTCTCGAAATACTTACCCAGCCAGCCGTCGCGCGCGGTGCCCCTGGGGTCGGCGCTCTGCCAGATGTCCATCGCCTTGAAATGCGAGAACGTGGGCTCCGGGTAGCCGACGCCTTCAACGACGGCCAGCTTGCCCTCATCGAAGCGCTTTTTGAGATTCGCAAGTGCAGGGTGAAAGGCCGCGTGGTCGTCCACTACCAGCATCTCTGCTTCCGGAATCGACAGCGAAGGGCGCAGGTCGCGGTAGGCGCCGTCCCTGTACGGGATCACCGTGTTCAGCCCGTCGACGCCCCCGGCCAGCTGCACGACGACCAACGTCCTGCCCGTGCCGGCGCTGTTCTCAGCTACCGAGGCAGTCGCCGCCCTGGCGAACACGCTTGGCACGCCGATGCCCACAGAGACCGCTGCCAGCCCACCCTTCAAGAAATTACGTCTAGTGATCATCGATGCACCTCTCAGGCCAGGTGGAACTGCGGCGCGCCCAGGATCAAATAGACCAGGCCACGCAGCCGCTCCGCCGTCAGCGTCGAATCGCTCCCGCCGGCGTACTCCGCGAGCACCTGGCGAGCTTCGTCCGGGATGTTGTCGTCCAAAAGCAGCGGCAGATAGTTGCCCAAAGCCTGCGCCGCCGTGCCCGCTTCGAGCGACGATTGTAACTGCGCCTGGCCGCCGCGCGGTCGGTCTGTCGTGGCGCCGCCCGCCGAGATTGTGTTGAGGAAGTTGAGCCGCGCGAACAGCGTGCTGCTGTTCAGCCAGGACGCGCCGCCCGGCCAGCCCGCGACGTTTGGCGGCTCCAGCGGCACCTGGCCCATCGTCGTCAGCACGCCGC
>CAZNHI010000201.1:0-5284 GCA_964572535.1 uncultured Dehalococcoidia bacterium | reverse complement strand
AGCAGCGACAGGTGCAGCCCCGCGGTGCAGGAGTTGACGCCGAGCGCGTACTGCGCGCCCACCATCTCGGCGAACTCGCGCTCCAGGCGCTGCGTCTTGGGGCCGTAGACCAGCCAGCCGCTACGCAGCGTATCGACAACCTCGGCGATGTCGTCTTCGTCGAGGTCAGGTTGAGCGATTGGCAGGAAATCGTCTGGCAAAGCAGCCTGCAGAGCGGCGTCGACTAGACGTGGACGGCCGCTACGTAGTGAGTTCTCAGGAAAGGTAGCATATCGAGCGCGCTACAGGCGAACCAGCCGCCCGGCGCCCTGATCAGCGCCCGCAGCAGCGGCGGCGCCAGCGTCGTGCTGCGAAACTCGACGTCCGACCCGGCGAACAGGCCCCGCAGCTCCGAGGGCGGCAGAGGCCGCACATCCCGGTTCAGCGGGTTGAGGCGGAAGTCGTAGACCACCACGATGCCTCCGCGCTTCGTCACGCGCCGCATCTCCCCCGCGACAGCCTGGCGCGCCTTCGGGTCCATCACGGACGAGAGCAGCGTGAAGCCCAGCACCACGTCGAAGCTCTCGTCCTCAAAGGCCAGCGTCTGTGCGTCACCAACCTCGATCTGCGCGCCGGGGAGCAGCGCTCGTGCCCGCTCGACGCGCCCGGGCAGCAGGTCGAGGCCGTGGAGATCGCGCTCGTCCGCCCCGTAACGCAGGAGATCGCGCAGCACGGCGCCGTCGCCGCAGCCCACGTCCAGTACCCTGCGACCCGTCAGCGGTAGCAGGTTTGCCTTACGCAGCAGGCCCAGCAGCGCCCGCTCCCGCGCCTGGTAGATGAACAGATTGGCGGGCTGCCAGTACTCGTAGCGCGCGTCCAGGCCCAGCTCGGCGCGCCGGGCATAGGCCTCACGCACTCTGTTGGCCTCAGCTTCTGAACCCGTTCGTCCTGAGCCCGTCGAAGGAGGGGTGTTCATGACTCAGCCTGGTGCCCAGAATCCGTTCGTCCTGAGCCTGTCGAAGGACGAGCCACGGTCTTGCCCAGCAGTCCCCTGATCAGCCCCACGAGCATGCCAGCGCCCGCCGGCAGGTGGATGCAGGCATACGCCGCCGCCACGTTGCGGGCCTCGCGAGCGTCGCCTTTTGTCTCTTTGAGGGCCGCCAGCCAGGCTGCTACACCGTAAGCGCCAGCCGCCATTGCTACCAGCCAGCCGAAGCGCCGGTCCAGCACGCTGAGCAGCAGACCGCCGGCCAGCGTCGTCACCAACGCCGAGGGTGCCAGGTGGCGCAGGCGGAAACGGCCGGGATGGCGCTGCAGCACCTTCGCCTTGGCCAGGCCATAGCCCCAATACTGCCGTGCCAGCGCCTCAAAGTCCGTGCGGCAGTAGTAGGTAGACCGGATGCTGGGCGACAGCAGGATGCGCCCGCCGGATTGTCGCAGCCGGTAGTTGAACTCGTCATCCTCGCCGCGGTCGATGTCCTCTGCCAGCCCGCCGACGCGCTCGAACACCTCGCGACGGTAGGCCCCGTACGGCACGCTGTCGGTCCACTGCTCCACAGCGTCCTCGTCGCGAAACGCCGTGTCGCCGATGCCGAAGCGTGACGACATCGCCAGCGCGATCGCGCGTCCCACTGCCCCGTGGCCGCGCGTTTCGATCGGCCCGCCCACGGCGTCGGCGACACTTTCCTGCAGCGCCTTGACGTTGGCCGAGAGGAAGTCCGTCGCCACGCGTGTGTGCCCGTCCAGCCTGACGATGATCTCCCCGTGCGCCAGCGTCAGCCCCAGGTTGAACCCGCTCGCCGCCGTCTTCTTCGGGTTCGCGGCGAAGAACACCGTCAGGCCCACGGCGTTGGCGGCGTGCTGCGTCTCGTACTCGGTGGCGTCCGTTGAGCCGCCGTCCAGGACGATGACCTCGAAGCGCTCCCGGGCGTAGTCTTGCGCGGCCAGCGCTTGCAGGCAGCGGCCGATGTAACCCTCTTCGTTGCGCACCGGGATGATCACCGAGACGAACGGCAGATCATCCGGCGTGCGCTGCGTTACGGTGTCCGGCGCCGTCTCGGTCATGCTCCCACCTTCAGAGCTTGCTGCCGCGACGGGCCGCTCGCCGCCAGACGTTCGTAAATCGACGCCATCTGCGCCGCGTTCTGCGACCAGTCGTAATGGCGCGCCACGTACCCTCGTCCCGCCTTACCCAGGGACGCCCTCAACTGCGGGCTCTCTACCAGCCTGCCGATCGCCTCCGCCAGCGCGCCGGGCTGCTTCGCTGGCACCAGGATGCCGGTGACGCCGTCGCGCACTGCGTCAGGGATGCCGTAGATGTTGCTCGCCACAATCGGCAGCTCCACCGCCGAAGCCTCGATCGCCGCCACGCCGAACCCCTCCCACGTCGATGGCATCACGAACACGTCCAGCTCGGCCAGGAAGGCGGGCAACTGATCGTGCTCCACCCAGCCGCGCAGCTCCACGCTGGCCTCCAGGTGCAGCTTTTGCACCATCGCCTCGATGCGTGCGCGCTCCGGCCCCTCGCCGGCGATGCGCAGGCTGACGCGGCCACCGTAACGCTGCCTCAGCACGGCGAACGCCTCGATCAAGTATCGGATGCCTTTCTCCGGCGCCAGGCGCGCTGCCGTACCGATCACGACGTGGTCTGACGGCGTCTTCAGGCCCGGCGAAAAGCGCTGCAGGTCGACGCCGTACGGCACGACGGTCACGGGCGTGCCGGGAGGGGCGTAGCGGGTGGTCTCGGTGGCCAGGTGCAGGCCCGTGGCGGTGACGCTGTCCGCGTGGGCCAGGGCGTAGCGCGTCAGCCAGTTGTGCAGAGGCGTCAGCTTGGGGGCCTCCAGCACGTCCGTGCCCCAGACCGAGAGCGCGAACGGGTGGAAGCCGGACAGCGCGCCGAGGAAGCCGTAACTGGTCAGGTGCAGTGCGTGCACCACGTCCGGCTGCAGCGCGTGTACCAGCTGCTTCACACGCCGCGCCTGGATCAGGTAGCGCGCCTTGCCCAGCGCCTCGACGCCGTTGATGTGGTGCACCGGCACGCCTTCGATCTCGTGCGGCCGGAAGGAGATCACCTCGCACTGCACTCCAGCGTCGCGGAAGTGCTCCACCCAGCGCCAGGTGTGCGGGTACGGGGCGTCAGCCAGGTAAACGATTTTCACGGGTCTAAGTTATCAGTTTTCAGTTGACCGTTATGGGTAAGGTAGATGACCGCTCCGTCAGCCGGGTCGCTATATGCGCCCCTTTAGCGGGGGTATGGGGGTGTCCCCCATCTTCAATACCAGAGCCTACTGGACTACAAACGTCCCCGTCATGAGCGCCGGGTGTACGTCGCAGCGGAAGAAGTAGGGGCCCGCCGCCGGAATCGCAAACACCGTGTCGTCCTTGGCCGGGCCCTCGAACTGGATGCCCACGCTGCCGCTGGCGACCGGCGTGGGGTCTGTGGCGCTCTTGTAGAAGGCTATGTTGTGTCGCACCGCTTCCTGGTTATCGAACCGGATGCGGACCTGGCCGCCGGAGTTAACGCGGATCTCCTTCAGGTTGAAAGCGACGGCAAAGGCTGTCACCTCAACCGTCTGGCCCGTGAAGGGCTCGATCAGCTCCGGCACCCCGGCCGGGGCGGGCGCCTGCGCCGTCTGGCCGCACGACGCCAGGTTGATCGTGGGCTCGGGCGTTTCCGGGAAGCGGTAGAGCACTGAGTCGATGGGGTGCTCCAGCGGCGTTGTGCCCAGGACGCCGCGTTCGATTCCCAGCACGCCGCTCTTGTCATCCGGCAGATCGCCGCGCAGGTCTTCTTCCAGCTCGGGCACGCCTGTCAGGCGGATGCGCTCCTCACCGATGCGGATCGCGTCGCCCTCGTTGAAGACACTCACGTCTTTGACGAACATCGAGATCGTGTCTGCGTCCAGCGGCTGGGTGAGCGTGGTCGTGATCTTGTCCTCGACGTCGACTTCTGTCTTCACGAGTTCCCAACGGCCTTCCATGATCATCGTCTGCAGCTGACGGATCTGCTCGTCGCTGATCGGTCCGCCGTGCTTCTGGCTCCAGGCGGGCATCGCCGTGCCCACGCGGCCGCAGGTGATCGTGTTCGTGATCACGTTGATCGTCGATTGGGGATCGAACAGGTCGATCGTCGCCTTGTCGAACTTGAACACCGCCGCATCTTTGAAGTGCTGCGCCGCCTTCGTGTGCTCCAGGCCGCGCTTTACGGTTAGCTCCTTGCCGTTTACGCCTTCGACGTGCATGCGCTCGCCGTCGATCATAATCTCGTCACCGCCCGCGATGACGTCGATCTCGACGACGGTAAAGGTCGTTGCGGTGGCGGTCAGCGCATCGGTCAGCGTCGCCTTGGTGGCGACGAAGCCTTGCAATCGCGGCGTCGCCAGGGCAGGTGCGGCGGGCAGCCTGGCGCCCAGCGCGCCACCTTCACCTACGTCGCCGTGGCAGAGACGGCAGTTGCGTGCAAATAGCAGCGCCCCGCGCTCTGACGTGGCCTCCTCGAAGTGCGCGGCCGCATCCTCCGCTCGGCTCGGGTACCAGGCGGCGTAAACCGCGATGGTCACAAGCATCAGCAGCAGCAGCACCGTCATGATCAGGACTTGTTTTCGCGTGTTCATCCAACAATCCTGAAGCTACGGCTCTCGCTCATCAAACCCCTTACGCCTTCACCGCGAAGGTTGCGTTGTCCGGCGTGCCCTTGGTGATGGAACCAGTGTTGACGCTGATCCGTCCCGAGGCTGGGTCGATGGTGACCTCCATGTGGTCCATCGAACGCGGCGCCGGCCCGAAGACGCGCACTCCCGCGTGGGTGTAGGTGGAACCGTGGCAGGGGCAACGGAACCAGCCGCGCGTGTTCTCGCCGGTTCCCGGGTCCTTAAACACGAAGCTCTCGCGCCACGGGACCGTGCAGCCCAGGTGAGGGCACTTCCACCACAGCGCCAGGAAGCCGGGGCCTCCCTGCTCCTCGCTGAGGTTGACCAGCCAGAACTTGCCGGCCGCAATCGGCGTCTTGCTACCCGGAGGGTACGTGTCTATCGTCCCCGGCGGCGACACAACTCCGCCGAATCCGGCGATGCCGCGCGGGTAGAGGAAGTCGATGGTGGAGCCGGCGATGGCCAGCAAACCGGCGCCTAACGCGGACCAGAACGTAATCTGGACCAGCGACCGGCGCGAGACCTCTTTCGTCTGTGGCCGCTCGATCGCGATGACAGCGCCGCCGGCAGCCTGCGCCACCAGCATGTTCAGCGCCACGGGCAGCAGAACGCGCCCGCCGGAGGCGACGATTGGCGGCCCGGCGGCCAGCGCCTCG
>CAZNHI010000200.1:0-5327 GCA_964572535.1 uncultured Dehalococcoidia bacterium | reverse complement strand
GGGCGCGCGGTTTGCGCTGGTGCTGGGCGAGCGGGAGCTGGCGAGTGACAGCGTGACGGTGCGCGACCTGGCAGGGCAATCGCAGGAGACGGTGCCGTTTGTTGAGGTGGCGGGACGGATCGTCCGAAAATAACACCTGTGTTATACTGATGGCTGACGAGCCGTGGAGCGTCGAGTCATATCAGGATCGCAGAGGCCGCTGGCCGGTCGAGGACTTTGTCGGAAGGCTTCCCCGGCCATTGCAGGCGAAGGTCATTCGCAATCTTCGCTTGCTAAGAGAACATGGTCCGACGCTCTCGATGCCTCTTTCGCGGCCACTCACTGGTTATGGATTCGCGGAGCTTAGGAGTCAGGTTGGCGGCAATATCGTCCGGATCTTTTACGTGGCTGTCACCGGCCGCAGGATCATTCTCCTACACGGCTTTATGAAGAAGAGTCAGAAGACGCCCCGGCAGGATCTCGCGCTTGCCGCGCAACGGCGAGAGGAGCTTCTGGGGAGGTAGAGATGTCACGATGGGAAGAGTTTGAAGCCAAGCTCCTGGAAGACCCGGAGACGCGGCGGGAGTATGACCGCCTGGGACCCCTCTATGATGCGATTACTCAAGTGATAGCGTACCGCCACTCCCGCGGCCTGACACAGGAGCAACTCGCACAGAAGATGGGTAAGCAGCAACCTGCAATCGCTCGCTTCGAGTCCGGCAGGGTTTGGCCTTCGCTCTCGTTCCTTCAAGATCTGGCAGATGCGCTCGACTTGAAGCTAATCATGCGGCTGGAGCCGAAAGACGACGGGCAGCGCGTGATGGTGGCTGAGGCGAAGACCGCGTACAGCACTGAGACTGAAGACTGATATGCAAGACAAGCTGAGGGCAATCGAAGCGCGGTTTGAGGCGATCACGGCGGAGATGGCCAATCCCGACGTGCTCGCCGACTACCAGAAGCAGCAGGAGCTGGCCAAGGAACGCGCCGCCCTGGAGAAGGTCGTTTCGATCTTCCGCGAGCTGCGCGGCGTCGAGGAGCAGGTCGATGAGGCGCGCGTTCTGGTCAACGGCTCGGACGCTGAGATGGCGGCTCTCGCGCAGGAAGAGCTGGCCGAGCTGGAGCCGCGCCTTGAGCAGCTGGAGCACGACCTCAAGCGGGCGCTGCTGCCGCCAGACCCGCACGGCGACCGTAACGTGATCGTTGAGATCAGGGGTGGCACCGGCGGCGAGGAGGCTGCGCTGTTCGCGGGCGATCTGTTCCGGATGTACTCGCGCTACGCGGAGAAGAAGCGCTGGCCCCTGGAAGTGATCTCGGCCAGCGAGAGTGAGAAGGGCGGCTTCAAGGAGATCGTCTTCGAGGTGCACGGCAAGGGCGCGTACTCGCGGCTCAAGTACGAGAGCGGCGGACATCGTGTACAACGGGTGCCGGAGACGGAGGCGCAAGGCCGCATCCACACCAGCACGTCCACGGTGGCCGTGTTGCCGGAGGCGGAGGAGATCGAAGTCGATATCGACGAGAAGGACATCAAGACGGACATCTACCACTCGGGTGGCGCCGGCGGCCAGAACGTGAACAAGGTGTCGACGGCGGTACGTTTGACGCACATCCCGACGGGCATTGTGGTGCAGTGCCAGGACGAGCGCTCGCAGGGCAAGAACCGGGCGAAGGCGATGAACGTGTTGCGGGCACGACTGCTGCAGAGGAAGGAAGATGAGCAGGCGTCCGAGATCTCCAGTACGCGCAAGTCGCAGGTGGGTAGCGGCGACCGCGCGGAGAAGATCCGCACCTACAACTTTGCGCAGGACCGGATCACGGACCACAGGGTGCCCTACACGCGCCACGGCCTGCCGGCCTTCCTGGACGGCGACGTCGACGACGTGATTGACGCGGTGGCGACTGCTGAGGAAGCGCGGCGGCTGGAAGAAGAGTAAGCAGCGTGACCAGCCTGCGTGCGGCCGCTGTGGCGGCGCGGGATCGTCTGCGCGAGGCAGCGATCGACGAGCCTGAGATTGAGTCGGAGCTGCTGCTGAGGTATGCGCTCGAGGTCGTTGCGTCCCGCGAGGGTGGGGCGCTGGCTCGTCCTACGAGTACCTCAGGACGAGCGGAGCAAGTATCACGCGCCCAGCTCTACACACGATTCGAACAAGAACTAACGCCCGCTGTTGCGGCTGTCTACGAGTCGTTCCTGGGACGGCGGCTGGCGCATGAACCCAGCGCGTACATCACGGGCCGGCGGGAGTTCTGGGGCCTGGAGTTCTTGGTGACGCCGGCGGTGCTGATCCCTCGGCCGGAGACTGAGGGCTTGATTGAGGCGGTGGTGCGGGAGGTGGGCGCACGCACCGGCCCTAGCGGCAGGCTGCGGATTGCCGATATCGGGACGGGGTCCGGGGCGATTGCGGTGGCGCTGGCGAAGGCGCTGCCTTGGGCTGAGGTGTACGCCAGCGACGTTTCGCGGGAGGCGCTCGCGGTGGCCGCAGAGAACGCGCGGCGTCAGGGCGTGGAGCGTAGGATCGCCGTGCGCTGGGGGCATCTGCTGACGCCCGTTCATGATTATGTCGAGTGCATCGTGGCTAACCTGCCCTACGTGACGACGGCTGAGTGGTCGCGGTTGGAGCCGGAGCTGCAGGAGCACGAGCCGCGGCTGGCGCTGGACGGCGGGGAGGACGGGCTGGACCTGATCCGGGAGCTGCTGCGTCAGGCCCCACGTTATCTGCGGCCGGAGGGCTGCGTGGCGCTGGAGATCGGCGAAGGGCAGGCGGAGGCCCTGGGGCGGTTCGTCGAGGGGTCGCTGCCGGGGGCAGCGTGGCGGGGGGAGAGGGGCCTGGCGGGGAAGGAGCGCGTCTTCCTTGTGCGGGTGGGGCGGTAAATGTCAGCAATTGGTTATCGGTATTGACAGTTTCGCCGTTCGTGCTAAATTGTGGCCGATCTGAGCACGAGCCCAGTTCTGTAGGGAGGCGCCAGGTATGGCCACTCAGTCTATGAATTTGGGTATGGAGGAGCTTAGCTCGCCGGAAGCCCTGAAGGCGTCGTTGGCTGAACTGGTAGCCACCGCTATCTTCATCATGGTTGGCGTTGGGGCGATCGCGTCGGTGATCGCCAATGGTGGCAACGACGGGGTGCCGGTGATCGCGCTGGCGCACGGCTTGACCTTTGCCCTGCTGGTGGCGGGTATGGGCGGCATTTCCGGCGGACACATCAACCCGGCTGTGACGTTCGCGATGGTGATCACGGGACAGATCAGCGTGATGCGCGGCGTGATGTACGTGGTCGCGCAGCTGATCGGGGCGTGTATCGGCGCTCTGTTGCTGCGAGCGTTCCTGCTGGACGAGCTGCTGGCGGCGATCCCGGGAGCCGGCGGGCACGCGTTGAACACTGAACTCGTCACACAAGCGTGGCACGGCATGTTCCTGGAGGCGCTGGGCACCTTCGTGCTGGTGTGGACGATTTTTGCCGTGGCGGTTAACCCGAGGATCGGCAGCGGCAACGCGGCGCCGCTATACATCGGGTTCGCGGTGCTGGTGATCCACCTGTTCCTGATACCGCTTACCGGGTCCGGCATCAACCCGGCGCGCAGCTTCGGGCCGGCGTTGTTCCTGCCCGCGGTTGGCGAAGGTGGCCCAGGGCGCTTTGCGGACCACTGGATCTACTGGATCGGCCCGCTGCTGGGCGCGGCCGCGGCGTCACTGAGCTACTACCTGCTCTACCTGACACCGTCCAAGCGCGAAACCACCACCTGATTCCCCGTCCGGGGCCGGAAACCTGGGACGCCCGTCCTTCCGAGGAAGGACGGGCGTCCTGCATTGAAAGCCGGGTGAGCCTGTATTTAAGATGGGGGCTCTGCCCCCCAACCTCCGCTAAAGGGGCGCATGAGGCTTGGGTGCTTATCGAGTCCATAGGATGAGCGCGTCCGGAGTCGGACGAGGAGCGGGACGTGGAACGAATCCTGGTGATCGGGTTGGCGGGCGCGCTGGGGGCGCTGAGCCGCTACGGGCTGCAGAGCGCGATCAACGACGCGGCGGGACGGCCATCCGTGCTGGGGACGCTGGTTGTCAACCTGTCGGGGTCGTTGCTGCTGGGGTTGCTGATCGGCGTGACGGAGGAGCGGATCAACCTGCCGAGCCTGTGGCGCACGGCTGGCGCGGTCGGCTTCCTGGGCGCGTACACGACGTTTTCGACGCTGATGTTCGAGTCGGTTGATCGGCTGGAGGGTGGCGACGCGCCGCTGGTCATCGCCTACCTGGCCGCGAGCATCATCCTGGGGCTGGCGCTGGCTTACGGCGGGCTGCAGCTGGGGCGCGCCGCCTAGCTAACGCCCGGTGGAACCGTGGCCGCCGGCGCCTCGATCTGAATCAGATAGCTCATCGACCTGCACCAGCGTCAGCGCTTCGAACCTACTTATGACAAGTTGCGCGATGCGGTCCCCGCCCTCGATGCGGTACGAGGCCAGCGAGCCAAAGGTACGCATCGATACGAAGACCTCACCGCGGTAGTCGGAGTCCAGGGTGCCGAGGATGACATCGACGCCGCGGCGGGCGAGGCCGCTACGGGGCCTGATCTGCAGGTCGTAGCCCGGAGGCGCTTCGACGGCGATGCCGGTGGGGACGAGCGTGACGTCCAGAGAGAGGTCGACGGGCGCATCGAGGCAGGCGTAGAGGTCGAGGCCGCTGGCGCCGGGAGTGGCGAAGGCGGGCAGGCGGGCGCCGGGGCGCAGGAGCTTGACCTTGATCGAGGGTTCGGGCACGGAGGAAGGCTAGCGCAGGGAGGGGCAAGAGGCGAGAGGGGTCCGAGGAAGGATACGTTGTAGGGGCGCACGGCCGTGCGCCCCTACGGTGTGCTTGTGCAGGACGCTGGTGGCAAGAAAGACGCCGAGGCTGGAAAGCCTCGGCTACGTGGGCTCGGCGTGGTGGGTTCGGGTTACGCTTCGGCGGCGGCCGGGGTGGCTGCTGCTTCGGCAGGCTGTTCTTCGGGCCAGACGAGCTTCTTCTGCATCTCCCGCGGCGGGTCGATATAGATGGCGCTCCAGCCGCAGGACTGCTCGCAGAGGCGGCAGCCGGTGCAGCGGCGCTCGATGACGTTGGCGATACCGAAGAAGTCGCCGACCTTGCCGCCTGAGAGGTCGAGATCCAGGGCGTCGAAGGGACAAACCTGGATGCAGAGCTCGCAGCCGGAGCCGATGCAGTTGTCCTCGACGACGATGGCCTTGGGCCACTCTTTGCGCGGGAAGGTGCGGCAGACATCGCCCAGCTCGTCGAGGATGGCCTCCGGCGGGCAGACGACGCCGCAAGCGCCGCAATCGATGCAGAGGTCAGGGTCGATCTGGTGGATCTGGTTACGGGAGCCGGTGATGG
>CAZNHI010000199.1:0-5333 GCA_964572535.1 uncultured Dehalococcoidia bacterium | reverse complement strand
ATGGTGGGCGGCGAGAAGTCGAGCTTCGACGCGGTGAAGCCGCTGCTCGACGTCATTGGCGGCAACATCTTCCACCTTGGAGACGTCGGTTCCGGCACGATGCTGAAGCTGACGAACAACATGCTGGCCCTGGGCGGGACGCTGCTCTTGCAGGAGGTCATGGCGCTGGGCGCCAAGGCGGGCTTCGACCCGCAGACGCTGCACTCGGTCTGGAGCGTCTCCAGCGGCCGCGGCCAGGCAGCAGCGATGCCGAACATCCTCAAGCGCAACTGGGAGAACCCGTTTTTCAGCCTGGCGCTCTCTGCCAAGGACATTGGCCTCTGTCTTGAGGCGGCGCGCGACCTGGACGTGCCGACGCCGGTGGCACAGGCGGTGGGCCAGTGGTACACGCGCAGCCTGGTGCGCGGTCGTGGCAATCTGAGCTGGTTCGCGACGCTGAAGACGATTGAGGAGGACGCGGGGGTGGATGTGGGGACGTGGCCGGAGGAGGAAGAAGCTAAGCCTTAGGGCGCTCTCCAATCATGGCCGGGCATGATCCGCTGCATGAACTCGTCAAAAAGCGGTACTGTGAAAGCCGTGTCGCCGTGACCAGGACTGTAGATCATACCCTTGTTGATAAGGTTGCCTCTAGTCGGGGCGAGTGAGGTTACCTTCTGTCCAAGTACCTCTGCGATATCGCCTGACCGATGGGGCCCCGGACCAAGCTCGGCCATCGCCCGGAGGTAACGCCTTTCGTTTGGTGTAACGCGATCAAGCCTGACGCGGAAGAAGCTCTCGTCAAGGGCCGCGACTGTCTGAGATGAAGCGGCGAGCACATCACCCTCGGTTATCGGGGAAACGGTTGCAGCATCCCAGGAGTGCTTCCCCCACTCTTGCACGAAGTATGGGTATCCTCGCGTCTCGACGACGATACGGTCCAAAGCTTCGGGAGTGATCTCTACGCCCTCGTCGTTGATCGGCTTCCGGATGGCTAGCTTGGCCTCATCTGGGGACAGAGCACCTACTTCTGGAAAATCAAACAATCGCTCCGCATAGGACTTCGCATTTCCCATCTGGCCTCGCAATTGCGGTAGGCCGGCTCCCACTAGAATCACAGGAAGACTCAGTTGCGTAGTACGGTGGAGGGCAGTGATCAACGCAGCCAGTTGGTCCTCCCTTACGTACTGCATCTCATCCAGGAAGATTGCAAGCGCTGTCGATGCTTTCTGCGCGGCGATGCCTGCAGCTTCCAGAAGTGCCTGCAAATCCATTTCCAGGTCGCCGTTGTCTGCTAGACCTGGCTCAGGCGGGAAATCAAACCCCACTTCGATGTCCTGATACTTGACCTTCAGAGAAGATGCGAAGCCTGCCAGGGCACGAAGGGCCCTCTGTGCGAGGGCCTTGGCCTGCTCATTTAGGGAAAGCCTCAGGAGTGCCCTCCGTAGCTCAGGTGCGAGGATGCCGGGAAGAGAGCGACCTTCCGGCGCTTCGATACGCAGCGTGTGAACCCCGTTTGCCTCTGCGTCAGCTCTCATTCGGTCCAGGAGGACTGTCTTGCCAACGCCACGCAGTCCTACCATCAGCACGCTCTTCGTGGGGCGCTGCAAACGAGTGCGTTCCATGGCGACGCGGATCGTCTCGCGCAGCTCATCACGGCCGGCCAACTCCGGAGGGCGCGAGCCGGCGCCCGGTGCAAAGGGATTCCTGACGGGGTCCATGTCGCCGATTATACTAAATTTAGCAAGTTTATGTTGTGAAGATAAACTCGCTAATTTCGATCAAATTGGCCTAAGCCGACTGTCCCAACTTCAGGTTGTGGGGGTGGCGCAGGTAGTGCTGGCGCAGCAGGTCTTTGCCGTAATCGTTGCCGTTGGGCGTGCGGACGGTGGTGTGGATGTGGTGGCGCGTCGGCACGTCGAAGTCGAGGGCGACGCCGGGCAGGTGATCGAATTCGATCAGGATTACGGGGCTGTGGACGCGGTAGTAGAAGATCGCAGCGTCGTCTGTGCCGCCGATCCAGGCGAAGCAGGTCTCATCGATGTGCTGGTTGACGGCCGCCATCCAGACGTCGTCGTGGCCGGGGCGCAGGCGGCGTACGTAGGTCTCAATCAGCGACGTAGCTAGCTGCTTCGGGCCTGCTGTCATGGCGTCGAAGCGCAGTCCCTGGCGTTCAAGGTCGTAGTTGTCGCGGAAAGCAGCGACGATGACCTCTCCCGGCAGCTTTGTGTCGATGATCGCCTTTGCCTGCTGCGAGGGGTCCAGCGACTGCATCAGCTCGAGCGCCTGGTCCTGTTCGGCGTCGAAGACCCGCGTGCCGGCGTACTTGCCTGCGGTGGCGACGACGGGTTCCGAGCCCATGAACTGGGGCGAGAGCACGACCTGGTCGCCGAGGACGAAGCAGTTGAGGATGAGGTGGTGGCCGTCGATCTGCCAGCCCCAGGGCTCGGTGTCGGAGGGCTCGCCCAGGATGCTGAACCAGTAGAGCAGGTCTGAGAACTCGATGTCACGTCCGGTGATCTCGCGGATCGTCTCGTTGAGGCGCATGATACCGAGCGACGTGTCGAAACCAGCCTTGCTGAGGGTGGCGCGCATGAGGTTGTAGGAGGCCTCGCGCTGGGCTTCGCTCATCTGCTCCAGGCAGACGCCGTGGCGCATGAGGAACATGTGGACGTTGCTCCAGCGCCGCCAGGATTCAGACTCCACCGGAAACATGGCTGCCTGGCGCTGTTCGGGCAAGAGCGAGGCGAGGAAAGCCTGCGCCGCCGCCTTGATCGGTGCGGTGGAGACACCTGTGGAGGCAATCGGGAAGAGGCCGGGCGTGAGCACGCCCTTCTCGGAGATGCCGTGAAAGGGCTCGGCGATGGCGGCCTCGCCTGTCTCCTTCATGCCGCGCGTGCGTTCGTTCTGGAGAGAGGAGAGGTCGCGGGCGGAGACACCGGGCTTCTCGCGGGTGCGCAGGCCTTCGAACGTAGCGGTCATGGCAGCCTCCTCGGTTGCAGCTAGTGAATCCTGATAAGAGTGGATCAGGTGCGGTTATCCCGCAAGAGGCGCGAGAGGTCGAGGCCAGATACCAGACCCAAGACAGCAGGTGGCGGCTCTCGGCGCCTTGGTGCAAGAATAGGGCTCTCCCGCCAGGCAGACATAGAGATTCAGGAGGGCGTATGCGCGCGATCGATATACATACCCATGTGCCGAACCTGCCGGGCAGCGGCAACTCGGCGACTCAAGAACAGATGGCGCGCTACTTTGGCACCAACCAGCGCGGCAGCATCGAAGAGATGTACGAGACGTTCACCAACCTCGACATCTTCGCCGTGATCTTCGGAGTCGATGCCGAGACGACGAGTGGCGCGAAGTACACCGGCAACGACTACACGGCGAGCATCGTGCAGCGATACCCGGACCGTTTCATGGGCTTTGCATCCGTCGACCCGCACAAGGGCAAGGCAGCGGTGCTGGAGATGGAGCGCTCGGTGCGGGAGCTGGGGCTGCGGGGCCTCAAGCTGCACCCGATCAGCCAGGCCTTCTTTCCCAACGACATTCGCTTCTACCCGCTTTGGGAGAAGTGCGCGGAGCTGGGCGTGCCGGTGCTGTTTCATACCGGACAGACGGCGGTGGGCGCCGGCCTGCCGGGTGGCGGCGGACTGAAGCTAAAGTACGCCCAGCCGATCCACATCGACGACATAGCAGCCGACTTCCCGGCGTTGAACATCATCATGGCTCACCCCGGCGTGCCGTGGCAGGAAGAGCAGCTATCGATCGCGCTGCACAAGCCGAACGTGTACATCGACCTGTCGGGCTGGTCGCCGAAGTACTTCCGGCCCATCCTGGTGCAGTACGCCAATAGCCTGCTGCAGGACAAGGTGCTCTACGGCTCCGACTTCCCGGCGCTGACGCCGGAGCGCTGGCTGCGCGACTTCGAGGCACTGGAGCTGAAGCCGGAGGTGCGTCAGAAGATTCTGCTGGACAACGCGAAGAAACTCCTCAAGCTTGAGGAGATGGTGAAGGCATAGGAGACGAACGATGACCGCAGAATCCAAGCCGGCGATCCCGATCTGGGGTGTGAGGCATGTCGCGATCCGGGTGAAGGACATCGCGGCGGCGCGCAGGTGGTACGAAGACGTGCTGGGCATGACGGTGGAGGACGAGTTCCCGGGCCGGGCGCTGTTCGTGCGCTTCGGCCCGTATTACCACCACGACCTGGCGATCTTCCAGGCCGATGACAAGGCCGCGCCGCCGGACCAGAACTCGGTGGGGCTGGCGCACATCGCGCTGCTGATCGACTCGCTGGAGGGCGTGAAGCAGTGGTATCAGCACCTGAAGGCGAAGGGCGTCGACGTGCGCGGCTCCGACCACGGCGTGACGCGCAGCATTTACTTCACGGACCCCGACGGCAATCCGTTCGAGATCTACTGTGACAACCCGGACTTCGACTGGCGTAAGGACGGGCTGACGATGATCGAGCCGCTGGAGCTGGATAAGTAAGCTCCGGGCGGCCCCTTAGCGGGGAATGGGGTTCTCCCCATTACAAAACCGGGCTGCGTGCGGCCCTTTAGCAGGTATGGGGTTTCTCCCATCTTTCAGTACAGGAGACTTTTGTGACTCAACAACGAACCTGGCGCGACGAATTCACCAAGCTCAGCGAGATGACGAACGACGTGCTGTTCGGCGATATTTGGGAGCAACCCGGCCTTTCCAAGCGGGACCGCAGCCTGGTGACCGTGGCCGTGAACACCGCGCTCTACCGCACCGACCAGCTACGGCAGCACGTCAACCGCGCGCTGGACAACGGCGTTACGAAGCAGGAAATCATCGAGATCATCACCCACGTCACGTTCTACGCCGGCTGGCCCACGGGCGTGAACGGCGCCACAGTGGCCATGGAGGTCTTCCAGGCTCGCAACCTCTAAAGACCGAGGCGAAACGGACGTATACTTGATCGCGTAGGTTCTTAGAAGAGAGGAGTGCAGGCATGCTTAGCGCTCAGGACAACGAGCTTCTCTGTCGCGTGGGACCGGGGACGCCGATGGGCCAGCTGTTCCGGCAGTACTGGATCCCGGCGATACGATCGGATGAGGTGCCGGCGCCGGACAGCCCGCCGGTGCGGATCAAACTGCTTGGCGAGGAGCTTATCGGCTTTCGCTTGACTTCCGGCAAGGTGGCGCTGATCCGGAACTCCTGCCCGCACCGCGGCGCCAGTCTGTTCTTTGGCCGCAACGAAGAGGAAGGTCTGCGCTGCGTCTACCACGGTTGGAAGTTCGACGAGACCGGCGCCTGCGTCGACATGCCGTCTGAACCGGCGGAATCTAACTTCAAGAATAAGGTGCGCGCGACGGCGTATCCCTGTCACGAGC
>CAZNHI010000198.1:0-5355 GCA_964572535.1 uncultured Dehalococcoidia bacterium | reverse complement strand
GCATCTTCAACACCTACGGCCCGAACATGAACATCAACGACGGGCGCGTGGTGCCGGCGTTCATCGCCGCGGCGCTCACGGGCAAGCCGATCCCACTGCACGGTAGCGGGGCGCAGAGCCGCTCCTTCTGCTACGTCTCAGACCTGATCGACGGGCTGATCCGGGTGGCGATGGACACGTCGGCGGACGGCGAGGTGTTCAACATCGGCAACCCGCACGAGGTGACGATGCTGGAGCTGGCGCAGAACGTCGCGCGGCTCGTCGGCTGCGAGTTCGAGATCGTGAGCGAGGAGCGCGAAGCCGGGGACCCGGCGCGGCGGCGGCCCGACATCACCAAGATGCGCGAGCGCTACGGGTGGGAACCCAGGGTGTCGCTGGATGACGGCCTGCGTCGCACCATCGACTACTTTCGCGGCGTCCTGAAGGCGGCCGAGGGCAGCACGTGAACATCCTCTTCGTGCTGACGTATTACTGGCCGCACCGCACCGGCCTGACGCTGCACGTGCAGTACGTGGCGGAAGCGTTGGCGGCGCGGGGGCACAAGGTGACGGTGCTGACGAGCCACTTCCTGGATTCGCTGCCCAGGGACCAGATGCTCAACGGCGTGCGCGTGGTGCGCCTGCGCAGCGTCTTGCGCGTCAGCCGGGGTCAGATCATGCCCGGCATGCCGCTGGCCGCCTACCGGCTGCTGAAACAGCACGATGTGGTGAGCCTGCACAGTCCGATGCTGGAGACGCCGCTGCTCGCGGGGCTGGCGCGCCGCCTGAAGAAGGGCGTGGTGATCACGCACCACGGCGACTTGACCCTGCCAGCCGGCCTGCTGAACCGTTTCATCGAGATGGCGATCCGGCGGCTGTTCGCGATGGCCGCGCGGAAGGCGGACCACGTAATCGCCTATAGCGACGACTACGCGGAGCACTCGTCGTACATCTCTCCCTTCATTAGCAAGACTACCGCGGTGTACCCGCCGATCCGGATCCCTGAGCCACGGCCGGACGCCCGCGAGCGGTTGCGAGCGCAGCTGGGCGTCGGCGACAAGCCGCTGATCGGGTACTCGGGACGTTTTGTGGAGGAGAAGCGGCCGGACCTGATCCTGCGGGCGCTGACGCACCTGGACACGCTGCTGCCCGACGCGCACGTCGCCTTCGCGGGGCAGTACATCATGCCGTACGAGCGCTTCTACCAGCGCTCGCTGCCGCTGATCGAGCGCAACCAGGAGCGGGTTCACCTGCTGGGGCTGATCGAGGACGCGCAGGAGCTGGCGGACTTTTACGCGGCCTGCGACGTGTTGGTGCTGCCCAGCCGCTCTGAGTGTTTCGGGCTGGTGCAGGTGGAGTCGATGCTGTGCGGCACCCCGGTCGTCGTCAGCGACATTCCGGGTGCGCGCGAGCCGGTGCGGGTCAGTGGCATGGGGCGCGTCGTGCGGGAGCGCGATACGCTGGCGTTGGCAGAGGCTATCGCCGACGTGGTGTGTAACCGCGAGAAGTACGTTAAGCCGAGAGCCGAGATCGCTGAGATCTTCAATTTCGAGCGCACGGTGGATTCTTATGAGGCACTGCTGAATGACGCAGCGCGACGCCACACGTCCTGAGATCGCCGTCCGGGCGCGCCGTCTGCTGGAGTACGAGGCGGACATCGCCTTTCGGAGGCGCGCCTGCACCGTGCTCGAGTTCGTCGACCCGCAGCCGGGGGAGCGCATCCTGGAGGACGGGTGCGGGTTGGGCTTTTACCTGCACCTGCTGGGCCGGCTGTCCGGGGCTGAGGTCTGGGGCATCGAGCTAGACCGTGGTCGCCTGACGGCGGCGCTGGACGACGAGCACGCGTCGAAGGCGCGCCTGGTGCAGGGCGACGTTACGCGCCTGGCGGTCGCCGACGCGAGCTTCGACAAGCTGATCATCTCGGAGGTGCTGGAGCACCTGGAGGACGATGCCGCGGCGATGCGCGAGGTGGCGCGAGTGCTCAAGCCCGGCGGCGTCTGCGCAGTGACCGTGCCCAACGCCGGGTACCCGCCGCTGTGGGACCCGCTGAACTACGGCCGCGAGCGCCTGGGGCTGGGGCACTTCGGCAGCGAGCCGTTCTCCGGCATCTGGACGGACCACCGTCGCCTGTACAGCAGGGAGCAGCTGGTGGCCGTGGTAGAGGCCGCGGGGCTGCAGGTGACCGACGTGCGCCTGGAAACTCGGTACTCGATCCCGTTCTCGCACAACATCGTCTACGGACTGGGCAAGTACGTGGTGCAGAAGAACCTGGCTGGCCGCAGCGCCGGAGGCAAATCGAGCCGCTTCGCGTTCTGGACTGAGGAGCGCAAGCTGACGCCGGCGCGCCTGGCAGCCAGTTTGATCACCGCCTTCGACCGGTTCAACCAGGAGAGCTACGAGGACGGCGCCGCGGTGAGCATTTGCCTGCGCGCGGTGAAACCGGTTTAGCGATGCCGGCAACCAGCCGCCGATGAAGTTGCCGTTCGCCCTTCGATCAGGGGACGACGCCGCGACATTGAGCCCTACGGGGCCGCTCGCGGGGCGGCTGTCCTGGGCGATGCTCGACAGCAAGCTGGCGACGGCGGTGATGCTGGGCGTGATCTTGCTGGTGGGCCTACAGCTGAGGGTCAGCAACGTGAACTGGGACGAGGGCCAGCACCTGCACCCCGACGAGCGCTTCCTTTCGATTATCACCAGCCAGATCCGGGCGCCGGAGAGCGTGGGGCAGTACTTCAACTCGGAGGAGTCGCCGCTAAACCCGTACAAGTACAGCGACACCTTCGTCTATGGCACCGTGCCGCTGTTCCTGAACAAGGCGGTGTCTGAGTGGCTCGACCGCGACACCGATGGCTCGACGCACCGGAGCGCGGACGTGTTCCGGGACCTGGCGCGGCCGCTGGGCGTCGACATGGAGCACGACGATGGCGTCTTCACGCTCAACGGCGGCTACGACAGCAACCAGGTTGGGAGGGTGCTTTCGGCGCTGGCGGACGTGCTGACGATCGCGCTGGCCTTCGAGCTGGGGCGGGTGCTGTACGGATGGCGGGCCGGGCTGCTGGCCGCGGGCCTGCTGTCGCTGACGGTGCTGCACATCCAGTACTCGCATTTCTTCGGCTCGGAGATGTTCCTGGCGTTGTTCGTCACGGCGGTGATCTACTTCTCGGTGCGCATCCTCAAGTACGGCAGCGTCTGGAACTACGTGTTCGCGGGGCTGTTCTACGGCCTCGCGCTGGCGACGAAGCTGAGCGCGGTGCCCGTGCTGGGCATACCGGCGCTGGCCGTGTTCCTGCGCCTGCTGCCGCATCTGGTGGCGCAGTGGGACGCCCGGGGTAAGTTCGGAGCGGAGGCAGAGCCCCCGCCGCCGTGGCGCCCGATCGTCACGCACCTGGGCTGGAGCTTGGTGCTGGCGCTGGTCGCGGGCCTGGTGTTCCGAGTCGCGCAGCCCTATGCCTTCGCTGCGACCGGCTTCTTCGACGTGTTCGACCTGAAGCTCAGCCTGCCGGGCGATCTGCTGAGCACGGCGGTACTCGACCCGAGGAACTACCTGAATACGTCGGACAAGTTCATCCGTGACATCGAAAACCTGCGCGCGTTGCAGGAGGGCGCGGACTTCCCGCCGAACCTGCAGTGGATCGGCAGGCCCTTCCTGGTCTTCCCGCTGAGGAATATTGCGCTGTGGGGGATGGGGCTGCCGCTGGCGCTGGCGGCCCTGGGCTCCCTGATTTACGGCGCTCGCCGCGCCATCTTCGAGAACGACAAGGGCAGCCTGCTGCTGGTGGTGTGGGCGGTGGGCTACTTCCTGTTCGCGGGTCGCGGCTTTGTGCCGACCATGCGCTACTTCATACCGATTTACCCGGCGCTGGTGGTTCTGGCGGCCTTTGGGTTGCTGCAGGCGTGGCGCTTCGCGGCTTCGGACGGAGCGGCGGCGGTGATGCCGGTACGCCTCGCGAGGCTAAGGCCGTGGGCGAAGCCTGCGCTGCAAGGCGGCGTGGCGCTTGTGATCGTGGGGACAGGGCTGTGGGCGCTGGCGTTCAGTGGCGTCTACCGGCAGGACATATCGCGCGTGCAGGCCAGCTACTGGATCGCGGAGAACGTGCCGGCGGGCTCGAAGCTGAGCTTCCAGGAGTGGGACGACGGCGTGCCCCTCAGCCTGGTGGGCATCGATACGTCTGACTACGAGCACGTGACGCTGAAGCCTTATCTGCCGGACTCGGCGGCCAAGGTGCGCGAGCTGGTCAAAGGCCTCGATGAGGTTGACTACGTTGTGGAGACCAGCAACCGGTTGTACGACTCGATACCGCGCAACGCGGCGCGCTACCCGAGCACGGTGCTGTACTACCGCTATCTGTTCGACGGCAGCCTGGGCTTTGAGAAGGTGGCGGAGTTCACTAACTACCCGAGCGTGTTCGGCATCGAGATACCGGACCAGTCGTCGGAAGAGGCGTTCACGGTCTACGACCATCCCAAGGTGACGATCTGGCGCAAGACGGCGTCGTACTCCCACGAGCGGGCGCTGGCGCTGCTCAACCCTGACTTGGCGGAGCGATCGGTGAACCTGCGGCCTGGGGACGCCGCGCGCAACGCGTTGCTGCTGCGCCCGGACGACCTGGAGACCCAGCAGCGGGGCGGCACCTGGAACGACGTGTTCAGCGACAGCGGCCTCGCGGCCTCCAACCCAACGTTGCTCTGGCTGCTGGCGCTGGAGCTGGCCGCCCTGGCAGCGGCGCCGCTGGCGCTGGTGCTGTTCCGCCGCCTGCCGGACAGGGGGTATTTGCTGTCGAAGCCGTTGGGGTTGCTGCTGCTCGCTTACCCGGTCTGGCTGGTGGTCAGCCTCAAGCTCGTCTATTTCACGCAGTCGACGATCCTGCTGACGCTGGCAGCGCTGGTGGCTGTCGCGGCGGCCGTGACGTATCGCTGGCGGGCCGAGCTGTGGGCGTTCCTGCGCGAGCACTGGCGGCTGATCCTGTTCTGCGAGGTGGTGTTCCTGCTCTCGTTCTTCTTTTTCCGCGAGGTCAGGATGCTCAACCCGGACCTCTGGCATCCGGCCCGTGGCGGCGAGAAGCCGATGGACCTGGCGTACCTGACGGCCGTCGCGCGCAGCACGACGCTGCCGCCCTACGATGCGTGGCTCGCGGAGGGCTACATCAACTACTACTACCTGGGGCAGTTTTTCACGGCGACGCTGGTCAAGCTGACGAGAATCCCGCCGGAGATCGCGTTCAACCTGGCGGTGCCCACGTTCTTCTCGCTCACGGTGGCCGCTGCGTTCTCGGTGGCGTACAACCTGGCGGCGGCGGCGCGAGGTCTGATCAGACGAAGCCCCGGCTTGCGGCCGATACCGGGGTGGTCGCCGTACGCGGCCGGCCTGCTGGGGGTG
>CAZNHI010000197.1:0-5358 GCA_964572535.1 uncultured Dehalococcoidia bacterium | reverse complement strand
AGCAGGCCCAGGAGACGATCCAGATCGAGGCCACACGCGGCCATATGCCGTACGTCAACAGCCGCTGGCTTGGCGGCACGCTGACCAACTTCACCACCATTCAAGGTCGCATCGACCACCTGGTGCGCCTCGAAGACGCCCTGGCACGCGGCGAGTTCGGCCGTATGCCGAAGAAGGACATCCTCAAGATCGAAGAGGAAATCGAGCGCCTCAACCGTCACTTCGGCGGTATCAAGGAGATGACCAAGCTCCCATCCGCGCTCTACATCGTCGACCCCAGCATGGAGTACATCGCCATCGCTGAGGGCAACCGCGTGGGCATACCGATCGTTGCCATGACAGACACGAACTGCAACCCGGACCTGATCGATTACCCGATCCCGTCCAACGACGACGCCATCCGCGCCGTGCGCCTGGTCACCATGCGCATCGCCGATGCCTGCATCGAGGGTATGCAGCGCCGCGAGACGGGCGACGCGGGGGACGAGTTCGAGTTCGGCGCCGGCCAAACGACCTACTCGGCGTCTCCGGATGAGCCCGCACCGGGTGAAGCTGAGGCGGAGGCAGACGCCGTACCCGCGACCGCAACAGCACAGGAGTAGCTGCGCGTGCCTGCAATCACATCGGACCTAATCAAGCAGCTGCGTGAAGCAACCAGCGCCGGCGTAATGGACTGCAAGAAGGCGCTGGAAGCCTCCGAGGGCGATCTCGAAAAGGCCAAGAAGATCCTCGGCGAGATGGGCATTGCCACGGCCGCCAAGAAGGCGGACCGCATCACCGCCCAGGGCCTTGTCGAGTCCTACATTCACGCCGGCGGCCGCATCGGCGTCATCGTCGAGGTCGCCTGCGAGACCGACTTCGTGGCCCGTACGCCCGACTTCAAGAACCTTGCGCGCGACATCGCCATGCAGGTAGCGGCGATGAACCCGCTCGCCGTGTCCGAGGACCAACCTTTACCGGATAGCGCCGAAGGCCGCATTGACGAGGTCGTGCTGCTCAAGCAGGCGTGGATCAAAGACGGGTCCAAGAATATCCGGCAGGTGATCACCGAGACGATCGGTAAGACCGGCGAGAACATCCAGGTCAAACGTTTCGCCCGCTTCGAGATCGGCGAATAGGATCGTCCAGTTCCTGCTGGGGGTTGGCGTCATGATCGACGACGTGCTAAAGGACAGCGAAGAACGCATGCAGAAGAGCATCGAGGCGGTGGACCGTGAGCTTGCGTCGATTCGGACCGGCCACGCTCATATTGGCCTCGTTGACCACGTCAGGGTCGATTACTTCGGCACGTTTCTGCCGGTAAACCAGATGGCGACGGTCCAGGCGCCGGAAGCGAGACTGCTGACGATCCAGCCCTGGGATCGCAACGCCCTCACCGCAATCGAGAAGGCGCTGGCCACGTCTGACCTCGGCCTCAATCCTTCCAACGACGGCCAGATAATTCGCCTGACGATCCCGCCCCTGACCGAGCAACGGCGCAAGGACATGATCAAGCTTGTCCACTCCCGCATCGAGGATGGGCGTATCGCCGTGCGCAACGTGCGCCGCGACGGCAACGATCAGATCAAGCGCCTGGTCCAGAGCAAGGAAGCATCTGAGGACGACCAGCGCAAAGCGCAAGAGCAGCTTCAGAAGCTCACCGATCGCTACGTCGGCATGATCGATCAGCGCGGCAGAGACAAAGAAACCGAACTCTCGGAGGTCTGACGCCCGCTTGATGCTCGCCCGCAACTCCCGCAACAAGACAGCTACGGCAGCTACAAGCAACTCAGCAGGCGCCCCTCAGGCCGGCGCCCTGCCCCAGCACGTCGCGATCATCATGGACGGCAACGGTCGCTGGGCCAAAGAGCGCGGTCTCTCGCGTCAGGCCGGCCACCGCGCCGGCACGGAAAACCTGCGCCGCCTGCTGCAGGTCTTCGTGGAGCGCCGGATAAAGTACCTGACGCTGTATGCCTTTTCCACCGAGAACTGGAAGCGTCCGAGGCGCGAGATCAACCCACTGTTGCATCTCATCGGCCGCGTCATCGACCGCGAGCTTAACTCGCTGCACGAAAGCGGCGTGCGCCTGGTGCACATCGGCAGTCTGGAGCCGCTCTCGGACGACTTGCGCGGACGTATCTGCCGCGCCATTGAGCTGACCAAGGACAACGACCGTCTGACGGTGTGCGTGGCGTTCAATTATGGTGCGCGCGCCGAGATCGTCGAAGCCGCCCGCCGCCTGATCCGCGAGGGCGTCGCCCCGGGGGACGTGACGGAGGAGAGCTTCGCTGACTACCTGAACACCGCCGGCCTGCCCGACCCAGACCTGGTGATCCGCACCGCGGGCGAGATGCGTCTCTCGAACTTTCTGCTCTGGCAGGCCGCCTACGCTGAGTTCTATTCGACGCCTGTGTACTGGCCGGACTTCGGCGAGGCGGAGGTCGACAAGGCGCTGCTGGCGTACTCGCAGCGGGTGCGCAACTTCGGCGGCCTCAACGGCGCCTCCGCCAACAGCAACAAGAGCAACGGCAGGCACGGCGCCGGCTAGGTACTGAGGCCTTGGAGGCGTCCACGTCGGTCTTGCGCGCCGGAAATGTGGTGCGTGGAGGCTCGAGTATCTGCGGTAGCGGTCCCGCCTCAGACCAGAATTGACAGCAAAACTGTATTACACTAATCTCACAGCTCGTGGAGTTTGAGTGGGACGAACGGAACCTTCGGCACATCTTGGAGGATTCTCCTCATGGACTTACGCCGCGGATAGTACATCTGGTGGCAAGCTCTGGACCGCGGCTGATTCCAAATAAGCCGGGCGTTGGGAGGACCGGCTCGCACATGATGATCGGAATCGCCGCAGAGGGTGATCCGCCGGAAGGCGAGTTCTGGACGGTCATTCTGCTTGAGCTTGGCAACAACCTCTGCCGGTTGGCCGAGCACGGGAACTGAGATAAAGCTCTTTATCGATCGCGTAGGACTAAGTGAATGAATAACAAGATACCCGATGAGATGAATGAGGAGGAGTTGGCCCGGTTTTACGAGGAACGGCGTGGCGATGTCTCGTTATGGGATAAGTCGCGGCGAATTCGCGTGAGGCGTGGAAGCCCGTCAACTGTTTTCACGCTGCGATTGGCACCCGAAGAGCTAGAACAGCTATATCGCGCCGCTGAGTTACAGGGTGAGACCATGAGCGAATTCATACGAAAAGGAGCCGTGGATCGTGCTCTAGCGATGGAGAGGCGCTCGCGGCGCGCGGGTGGCAAGGCCCGGAGCGCCTGACGAGAGGCTCAAGATTCGCACCAGGACCGGCGACAGTTTGCTTGCTCAGCGGTTTCTAGCCTGGCGTATGGCCCAGGCGCTTGAGACTGTCTTGTCACCATCTTGCTAATCCAACGCCTGATCACCGCCGCTATTGGCATACCCCTGATCGCCGCCGCGATCTGGATCGGCGACGCGCTGCTGGCTGCCGTCGTGGCGCTTGCCGTCTTCATCGCCACGATGGAGTTCGCGGCCGCGCGTCACGCCAATCGCACGCCCCTGGCTCTGCTCTCCGCGCTCGGCGCGGCGGTGCTACCGGCAGCTGCCTACGCGGGCGAGGAGTACTTCCTCGGCGCGATCATTGGGGTCATCGTGGCGCTCTCCGCCGCCTTCACGCTGACCAACGACCCGTTGCAGGACGCGCAGGACTGGGTCTGGGGCGTCGCGACGGCGCTCTACTTCGGCGCGCTGGCGTCTTACTTCGTGCTGTTGCGCGAGTCCGGCGACGGCCGCGATCTGCTCTTCTTCACGGTACTGACCGTCTGGGTGACGGACACCGGCGCTTACGGCGTGGGCCGCCTGATTGGGCGACACAAGCTGGCGCCCGCGATCAGTCCCGGCAAGACGATTGAAGGGACGCTGGGCAGCCTCGTGACCGGCTTCGCCGCGGTCTTCGTGCTCAACGAGGTCTTCGACCTCGGCCTCGCGCTGGAGCACCGCATTGCCCTGGGGCTCATCCTGCCGCCCGTGATCGGCGTCGGCGACCTCGTGGAGTCGGCCCTCAAGCGTGCTCTCTCGATCAAGGACTCGAGCGGCCTCGTCCCGGGCCACGGCGGTGTCGCAGACCGTCTCGACTCGCTCCTCTTCGCCGCGCCGGCCGTTTACTACTACCTGCTCTGGATTGTCTGAGAGTACGTAGGCAGGCGGGTCTGTATACTGAATCGCAGTGGAACCTCATTTGACTCGAGTCGCCGTTTTGGGCTCGACCGGGTCGATCGGTTGTCAAACCCTCGACGTGATTCGCGCTCACCCCGACCGTTTTCAGGTTGTGGGTCTGACTGCCTGGAGCAACGTCGACCTGCTCGCTCAGCAGGCATCTGAGTTCAAGCCCTCCCTCGTTGCCTGCGCTGACTACGACGCCTTCGCTAGCCACCTCCCAAACCCACCGAAGCGCGGCAGCCTCATAGACATCGCCTGTGCCCCAGAAGTCGACATAATCGTCGCGGGCGTGGTCGGTAAGCAGGGGCTGGAGCCGGTGCTGCAGGCGTTGCTCGCGGGTAAGACCGTCGCGCTGGCCAACAAGGAAGCCATGGTCATGGCCGGAGGCATCCTGCAGGCCGCGGCGCGCAAGGGCGGCGGCAGCATCCGTCCCGTAGACAGTGAGCACTCGGCAATCTGGCAGTGCCTGGCAGGGGAGGATGTGGAGTCGGTAAAACGGCTCGTGCTCACGGCCTCCGGCGGCGCGCTGCGTGACCTGCCCCTCGACGCCCTGGCGGAAATCACGCCGGAGAAGGCGCTGGCTCACCCCACCTGGTCGATGGGACGCAAGATCACCGTCGATTCCGCGACGCTGTTCAACAAGGGCCTGGAGGTCATCGAGGCGCGCTGGCTGTTCGACGTCCCCTACGAGCGCATCGACGTGGTCATGCACCGCGAGAGCGTCATCCACTCGATGGTGGAGTTCGTGGACGGCTCGCTCAAAGCCCAGCTTTCATCGCCGGATATGCGCCAGCCGATCCAGTACGCTCTCAGCTACCCGCGACGTCTGCCGTTGTCGCTGACGCCGGTCGACTTCGTCAATCTGCGCGCGCTGCGCTTCGAGCCGCTGGACATGGAGCGCTACGCCTGCCTGGGTCTTGCATTGGCAGCCGCCTCGCGCGGCGGGACGTATCCGGCAGCGCTCGCGGCGGCGGACGAAGAGGCCGTAAACGCATTCTTAGACGGCCGTTTACGGTTTCTCGACATTCCCTGCCTTCTGTCTGACACACTGGAGAAGCACGTCACAACTGACGAAACCTCTCTTGAGGCAGTCATGGCGGCCGACGCCTGGGGGCGCGAGTTCGCGACGGCCTGGATCGAGGCTCATTAGTGGACATCCTTACCACTTACGCGGCGCCGTTCTTCGGC
>CAZNHI010000196.1:0-5371 GCA_964572535.1 uncultured Dehalococcoidia bacterium | reverse complement strand
GTCCAAGAATTCCTTAGCCATAAGCTAATTATAGGCTGCCTGGCCCTGACCTACCGGCGGATGGCGCCCCCATTCCCTAGAATAGAAGCATGCAGGTCAGCCCCAGCGTCCGCGCCGTCCAGGTCCCCGAGACCAACCCGATGCACCCGCAGTTCACGACGATCTACCTCGCCGGCCGCGGCCAGGTCCTCACGATCGACTCCGGCGACGACGAGGACCGTTATCGCTGGATGCTCCGCGGCTACCTCGCCGCGACGGAGAAGGCGGAGATCGGCCAGGCGGCGCTGACGCACTTCCATTTCGACCACTCATCCAACATCCGCTGGCTCTGCGACGAGTTCGGCGCGCAGGCCTACGTCTCGCGCGATACGGCCTCGCGGCTAGACGGCCGGCTGCCACCCGGCGCGAAGGACATCGCCGAGGGCGACGAGCTTAGCCCTGGAGGCAGCGTGAGGCTGCAGGTACTGCACACCCCCGGTCACAGCCCGGACTCGCTCTGCTACTACGTCGAGGACGAAGGCGTGCTGTTCACCGGCGACACCATCCTCGGCGGCTCCACCACGACCGTTAACGACCTCTCAGACTATCTGCAGAGCCTGCAACGCCTGCGCGATCTGCCGAACCTGCGCATAATCTGCCCCGGCCACGGCCCGCTGATCGACGACCCCGTGGCCTACATCGACGGCTACATCTCGCACCGCGAGCAGCGGGAGCGCGAAATCGTCACGCAGCTTGCGTCCGGCGAGGCCCTGACCAGCTGGCAGCTGATGGAGCGCCTCTACACAGATCTCGACCCGCGACTGCGCCGCATGGCCGACCGCAACGTGCAGAGCCACCTGGTCAAGCTGCAGAAGGACGGCCGGCTCACCGTCCACGCCGGCAAGCCACGCCACCGCAGCGAATCGGAGCAGGCGCAGGCCTCGGCGGAAGACGCAACGCGAAGCGAGGTCATGCACCAGGCAGACGAGTACCGGGAGCAGGCACGACGCCGCGCCCTCTTCCTGCAAGAGAACCCGCCCACCGAAGAATGGCAGGAACCGCCCCGCTACGAACTGAGCTAGCCCTCCCAGACCTGCAAGACGCCGCGCCCGCCCCTTCAGCGGGGTCCGGGGTGTCCCCGGCTTTCAACACAGGTCAGAACCGCCCCGCTACGAGCTTATGTAGCGGCGCGATTCATCGCGCCCTGGACGCCCCGGCACACCCCCGAATGCACCATTGCGAACCAGAGCGCGCCAGCGTGAGGGAAGTAACATCCTGAGCCTGTCGAAGGTCAATCCCGGGCACCACGGTCCGGCCGCAACAGACGTCTGCCTGGACCCAATAAACTGCGTTAGCATATTGACAATTCTGACCCCGCGGCGCATATTCGCGCCAATCCGGCGGTCGTTAGCGACTGGAGGCAGCCCTCGATGACGACAGCATTAGGTACGGCTGAGATGCCGACAGCCGAGCGACCGATTTATCCAATACGCGTGGACGTCGAGTGGCACGAGCGTCAGCGCCGCCTTACGAATCTACCCTTTCTAATCGGCACTCTGATCAGGATCTTCCTTCTAATCCCGAACCTCCTTGTGTTCTATTACTTGCAAAGTGCTTTCTTGATAGCCTTTTTCGCCTCAACCTTCGGGATTCTCTTTACCGGGCGTTACCCACGGGGGCTCTTCAAGATTGAAGTGGGCATCCTGCGCTGGACGACAAATCTCACCACGTATCTACTTCATCTTTTCGATGAGTATCCACCGATGGACCTGGACCATCGACCTGATGGCTCAGTAACACTCGAGGTTGACTATCCGGAATCTCCGTCACGCTGGCTGAACTTTCCAGTGATTGGATTGCTAGTGAAACTAGTACTGGTAATTCCGCACGTCGTGATTCTGCTCTTCCTGAACGTGATCGCCAGCCTACTCCTCCTGATCGCAGAGTTCGCCATTCTCTTCACCGGGAGGTTTCCGCGCGGAATCCACACCTTCATCGTTGGATACGTTCGATGGTCGACCCGCGTCAACGGATACCTGCTTGCCTTCACGGACAGATACCCGCCGTTCTCGCTGACCTGAGGCGCCTGCGCAACACCCTCTAACCACACGAGTCAAACTCGCTGGCATGATTTGTGCTAGCCGAGTTAGCTCATTGACAATTCTGACGCCTCGGAGCATATTCGCCGCGACTCCGTCAGCCCCGTTAGCGCATGGAGGCAGCCACGATGACGACAGCTACAGGTGACATGGGCACGCCCAATCCCGTCCGACTCGAAGTTCTGCGACCAGACAGTCAGTCACGCCTGACGAATTTCCCGCTCGGAATCGGCATGTTCATCCGCGAGATTTTGCTTATTCCCCACCTGATCATTCTCTACTTCCTGCAGCTGGTGGGCAGCATCGTCTACGTCATTGCCACATTTGCGATCCTGTTTACGGGGCGCTACCCGCAGGGTCTCTTCAACTTCTACGTCGGCTACACGCGCTGGACGAACAACATCTACAGCTACCTCTTGGGCTTGCATGACAAGTACCCGCCGTTCGGCATGGATCCTCAGAGCGACTACCCATTAACCTTCAGCGTCGAATACCCGGGACAACTCAGCCGAATCCTCAACTTCCCATTCATCGGCCTCTTCATCAAGTTCCTGCTGACCATTCCGCATTGGGTCATCCTTGCCTTCCTCTTCCTTGTGGCTATTATCCTGCTATTCATCGCGCAGTTCGCGATTCTCTTCACGGGGTCGTTCCCGGCGGGCATGCACAAGTTCATGGTCGGAGTTGGGCGCTGGTCAGCCCGCGTCAACGCCTACGTTTACGGCCTCACGGACATCTACCCGCCGTTCTCGATGAGCTAGGCCCGCGCCGCTGGTGCTAACCTGAGGGCGAAGTGCTTCGCTCTCAGGGCCTGCGACTCAGCTGCGCCGGCGGTTTCACCGTCGCGGTAAGCTTGGCGTCTTTGCTGGTGCTGCCGGGCGCCATTGCCGGCGCGGGCATGCTCATGGGTGCAGTCGCCGTAATCGCCGGCTTCGTGTGGACTATGGCCGAGTACCACTTGTCGCCGTCAGAGCCGCCGGGCGACGATTAGTCAGCGCGTCCAGTTGAACAGGTCTACCAGGTGGTTCGTCTCGCCGATCAGGTCGTCGCGCTCCTTCACGAGCGCGTTGCGGTCGCCGAGCGCGTCATTGTGCTCTTCGACAGCTTCGTTGTGACGGATCTGCAGCGCGTTTCGCTGCTGCAGCAGCACCACCAGCTGCGCCTGCTTGTCCTGCGGTGACTGGGACGACTCGTTTATCTTCTTGACCTGGGCGTCCACTGCTTCGATCTGCTCCACGAGGTCATCAATCCCTGAGCTGAGGTCGCGCAGCTCGCGCCCCAGACCGTCAATCTGTCGCTGCAGCGACGCAATCTCCGAGCGGTTGTCTTCGATCTGGGACGAGAGAGGCTCGCGCTGGCGCGCCAGTCTGGTGTATTCATCGCCGTGGAAGCTGGCCTGGCGGGCGTTGATTCGGTTCTGCCCCTCGGTCCAGACGCGCTTTATCTCAGACTCCAGCAGGTCGCAGGTCTGCTGCGCGTCGATTTTCCCCATGCTCTGCTGCAGGTCCTTCGCCCCATCCTCGTAGATGTCTACGTGGGTCTGCTCGTGCACCTCCACGCTCTTCGCGTAGCTCTCCCAGTTGTCGCGGATGGCGACCGGTAGCTGCTCCGGACTGACGTGGCGAGGCAGCGTCACCACCATCTCAGCCTTGATCGTCATCGAATTGATCGCGCAGTCGCCATCCTCCGGGCCGCCCTGCCACTCGTAGCCCCAGACCACAGACGTGAGGCCGCTGCCGCGCTTGCCCTCACCGTCAGTCGGACCGTTGCCCTCGATGTGGTTGAAGATCGCCTCCGTGCCCAGGCCGTCGATGTCGTAGTAGGTGGTCTCCAGGCTCGTCCTCAGGTCGACCCGATCCGAGCCGTCTAGCTGAGAGTCGGTCAGAGAGCCGCCCTGGGTCGTGTTCGCGCCGTCGCCGTCTCCGCCGCCACACGCCGCCGCAAACAGCAGGGCGGCAAGCGTTAGGGAAAAGACGGGACGTATTCGTCTCGATAGGGACACGAACACTATGTTAAGCGTCAGCGAGTGGGATTGCGACCGTCTGGTCCAGCGTCAGCGCCACGCGCCACTCGCGCCGGCTCGCCACCCCCATGACCTGATACGGATGCGCGGAGACGTCCGCCTCGATGATGCAGTCCTCCGTCCCGGCGACCTTCAGGTAGAGACGATGGTTGTTGCCCGTCGCCAGCTCGTCGATTAGCTCGACGTCCAGCGTCGTATCGAGCTGGTTCGTGTGCGGACGGTCGCGGCGCAGCAGGATCACGTGCTCTGGTCGCACACACAGTGCCGCGCGCGCCCCCGGCGCCAGGTCCCCCTCCGCGCGCGCCCGGCCCCTGAACCATGGCGTCTCGATCTCCGTAATCGCCTCCGTCTTGGAGACGACCCTCCCTTCGAAAAGGTTCCGCGCCTCCAGCAGCTGGGCCACGCGCACGGACGCCGGATTGCGAAAAACCTCGTCGCGCGGGCCGCACTGCAGCACGGCGCCGTCGTCGTACACCGCGATGCGGTCGGCCAGCGCGTACGCCTCCTGCAGGTCGTGCGTCACGAACAGCGCCAGCAGCCCCAGCTGTCGCCGCAGCCGCGTCACCTCCCGCCGCAGGGCGTTGCGGATCGGCGAGTCCAGGGCGCTGAACGGCTCGTCCAGCAGCAGCACGCGTGGCCGAGCCGCCAGCGCCCGCGCCAACGCGACCCGTTGCTGCTGTCCGCCGGAGGTTTCGCCCGGCAGCCGCGTCTCCAGCCCCTCAAGCCCCATCAGCTCCACCAGCTCGCCCACGCGCTCCTTCTGCTGCGCCTTGGGCCACCCGTGCAGCCCGAAGGCGATGTTCTCCGCCACGCTCAGGTGCGGGAACAGCGCCAGGTCCTGCACGACGTAACCGACGCTGCGCGCCTGCGGCGGCACGTCCACGCCGGCGCCTGCATCGAACACCACCCCGGAAGGCAACTCGATACGGCCGGCGTCCGGACGTAGCAGCCCGGCAATCGCGCGCAAGGTCAGCGACTTCCCAGACCCGGACGGCCCCAGCAGCACGATCAGCCCCTCCTCCGCGTCGAACTTTGGACGCAGGTGGAAGCCGGGCAGGCGCCTTTCGAAATCGACCGCGAGCATGATTAGAGGCTGGGACGCGCTGCCTGGCGCACGACCAACCGCAGCAGCACCAGCAGCACCGCCGCGGCCAGCACGAGGATCACCGACAGCGCAATCGCCACGTCCACCGATGAGCCGGAGTCGAACACACCGATGATCGCCAGCGGCATCGTCTGGGTGCGCTCCGGGAAGTTGCCCGCGAAAACC
>CAZNHI010000195.1:0-5379 GCA_964572535.1 uncultured Dehalococcoidia bacterium | reverse complement strand
CCTTGACGCCTGCGCCTGCTGCGCCCGCCGCCACGCCTCCCGGCCTGCAGTCAGGCAATGCGGGCGGTCCGGCAACAGGTAGCGGTGGAAGTGGAGGCGGAACCGGTGGCGGCACAGGCAGCGGCGGTGGGACCGGGAGTACCGGTGGCGGCACGGGCGGCGGAGATAATGGCGGACCGACGGCCCCTGTGCCAGCAGCGCCGACGCTGACCAACGCCGCCAGCGGCATCGACTGGAACGGCTTCCTGGAGCAGTTCGATAATCCGCTGAACGTGGCGCGTACGTTCCTGGAGGTTACGCGGCCGATCCCGGTCGCCGGGCTGTTCACCGGCATGATCGCGGACACGATCAATACGGTGCAGGACCTGCAGAGCATCGAGAAGGAAGACGCGCCCTTCACCACCGGCGCGATCATCTTCCGCGATGCGGTGATGATCATTAACAACGTCCTTGGCTCCCTGTCTTCGTTGGACCAGTGGGTACAGGACGCCGCGACCGGCTCTGTGGTCTTTGTGGAGGCGGATGCCGTGACGGCGCCCATCCAGGAGGCGTTGAAGACGGCAAAGCTGGTCTGCGACGGCATCCAGCTCACGCTCGATGTGGTCATCGCGGCTAGCGCCCAGTACAACGCGTCCAAGGCAACGACGCCGGAGTCGTTCGCGGCGTGGAACGGCCTGCTCCAGAACTACCAGGCGAACATCCTGGGCGACAGCCTGACCACGATCATCGACGTAATCGACGTGGCGTCGGCCGGCGCAGGCAACGCGGAGAACGTCAAGCAGGCGGCGGGTGGCATCAAGGCCATGGTCCCGGCCGCGAAGGTGATCAAGCAGGTCATCTTCAGCGTCCTGCAGGGCTGGTTTGGAGTCTACGGCGGCGGCCTGATGCCAGGCTCTCCGAAGCCACCCAGCCTGGGCGGCCCCGGCGGAACAGGCCCCGGTGGTGGTCTCGGCCCGGCTGTCGGCATCGGCGGTGTCCCCGGCCTTCCCGGTTTGCCGATACCGTATCCCAACATCGGGACGGGTGGCGGCCTGGGCGACGAGGGCAACGGCGCGCTGGAAGCGGCGGCGCGCCAGGCGGCATCGGCGATCATCCGCGGCGAAATCAGCCAGATGAAGTCTGTGTACACCACGGTCGACGTCGCCATCGGCGCCGGCTCCGAGATCCTCGGCCAGATGATGACCGCCGAACGCGAGCGCTTTAAGGAGCTACTGGGCGGGCAGGACCCCCTGAGGCTGTTCGTCACCGCCGTGAGCCAGGGTCTGAACAACCTCAACGCCGAGGTCACCCAACTGCTGCAGATGGGTGTCCTGGCAACCGACGCCCAGGAACGTGCCCAGGCGATCGTCCAGTACTCGGACGAGGCGCAGGCCGCCGTGAACGCGATTCAAGTACCGCACTTCCAGGTGCCGCGCGAAGGCAGCGGTGGGCTGTTGGACGCGGCGGCAGGGCTGCTGCAGGCGCAGGTGGTCGACAGGATTACGGCGCAGGCGCAGTCGATGGTCGACGATGTGAAGGATTCGGCGACCCGGCCGCTTGCGCTGGTCAGAGGCAACGCGCAGGAGATCGCGGAGTTCAGCATTATCCTGCAACAGACCGTTACCAGCGCAGTCACGGGAATCCAGGCGCGGATCGCCAGCTTCACGGCGGCGTTTGCCCAGTGCAACAGCCTGGAGGACATCATCAACGTGATCATCAGCCAGATCTTCCAGGCGTTGGGCCTGGGCGAAGGCTTCACGATCGCCGATGTCGTGGCTGAGTGGCGCGCCATCGGTCCGGCGCTGGACCAGGCAGACGAATGGGCTGCCGGTCTGGCGAACACGGCCCCCGGCGAGGAGTAGGCGGGTCCGGGCATGAATGCCATGGTGGTGCCGTTCTGGGGAGAGAAGTCCCGTCTGGAGGAGCGCCCGCAGCCGACTCCCGGACCCGGCGAGGCGTTGATGAGGGTCCGGGCCGCGGGCGTGGGGCTGACGTTGCTCAACATGCGCTCCGGGCGCTCCGGTGGCACGGCGCCCCGGATCATGGGCCACGAGCTGGGCGGCGACATCGTCTCCGTGGGAGACGGCGTCAGCAACGTGAAGGCCGGCGACCGCTGCACGGTCTACTTCTATCTGACCTGCGGGTTCTGCCGCTGGTGCCGCGGCGGGCGCGAGACGCTGTGCGAGAACCATGGGGGCTACGTCGGCGTGCACCGCGACGGCGGCTTTGCGGACTACGTCTGTCTGCCCGCCGAGAACTTTCTGACTATCCCGGACGGACTCGACTACGAAGCCGCGGCGATCGCGGCCGATGCCGTGAATACGAACTGGCATTGCCTGCGCGAGCGCGCCCGGATCAATCCTCACGATACCGTGCTGCTGATCGGTGCGGGCGGTGGCGTCGGCATCCACGGCGTGCAGGTCGCAAAGCTGTTCGGCGCTCGCGTGATCGCTGCCGACGTTTCAGACGAGAAGCTGGAGTTGGCACGGGAGTGGGGCGCCGACGAGACGATCAATGTCAACGCCGTGACCAACCTGGCTGCCGAAGCAAAGCGCCTGACGGACGGGCGAGGCGTCGACGCGGCGGTGGACTACGCGGGCTACGGGCCGACCTTCCAGGCGGCGATCGAGAGCCTGGCCACGGGCGGGCGAGCCGTGATCATCGGGGCGGGCCAGGGGGACGTGACGTTCAACGGCTCCAGCCTGATCGGCGGCGAATACGTGATTACGGGCTCGCGTCACTCGACGCGGGCGGAGTTCATCGAGACGCTGGAGATCATGGCGCGAGGGCTGGTCAAGCCGGTGGTGGGCCGCCGTGTGCACTTCACTGAAGTCGAGAGCCTGTTCGACGACATTGTCGCGCAGACGCTGCTGGGCCGCGGCGCCCTGACCTACGACTAGGGCGCCGTCGCAGGTAGGGCGTTGGTGGCCTGGGAGAAGTCGGCCAGGTAGTCGGGTGGCAGGGTGCCAAAGAGACGGTCCCAGATCAGCAGATAGAAGCCGTAGTTATGGAATCGATCCATGTGGTGTTCCGCGTGGAAGGTGCTGGTGGAAACGTAGCGTAGCAACGGCGCGCGGACCCAGAGCTTCGGCGCGGGCTCCACGCCGAGGTGGGCGACCAGGCCGAAGGCCAGGTTGAAGGCGAGATAGGCCAGGATGCCCTCGATTGACGAGGCGTAGAGGGCAATCACCAACAACCAGAGGCTGCCGAAGCCCAGCACCTCGAGAGGGTTGAGGACGAAAAGCGTGAGCGGGCGCGGGTTCTCATAGACGTGGTGGGTCTGGTGGGCAAAGGGATAGAGCACGGGATGGTGGGCGACGCGATGGAAGACATACATGGCGAAGTCCATCGCGACGAAGAGGACGAGTGAATCCAGCAGGACGGTAAGCGGCGTGTAGTCGCCGTCGGGCCGCAGGTCGATGACTCCCTGGCGCCAGAGGATCACGCCCGCGACTGCTACCAGGGCGTTGAGGACCACACAAACGGCCGCGAGCGTCAGCTCGTTTCTGGTTAAGGGCCCCGGGGCGGGTGAGACGCGGTTCCCGGCGAAGCGACGGGTAATCAGATCACCGGCGCTCAGGGCGGCAACGAACATCGCGACATTGGCGAGCGTTACCCAGAGGGCCGCCTGCCATAGCGGCAGGGTGTTGAGGGACCGGACAGCGTCGTAGAGCATCTCGATCGCAGTCTATTGTAGGACTTTTCACAGAAGAGGTTGCGAGCGAAGACGTGACTCGCTAGCGGCTGCCACGGAGACGCGGGTCGAGCCAGTCTCGCAGGGCGTCGCCGAATATGTTGAAAGCAATCACGGCGACGCTAATCGCGGCGCCTGGGACGATGGCGGTCCACCAAGCTTCCTGCCATACCGGACGGGTCTCCTGCAGCATGCGTCCCCAGCTGGGGTTTGTATCACTCGACACGCCGAGGCCGAGGAAGCTAAGAGATGCCTCGATCAGGATGGCGAGGCCGATGTTCACGCTCGCGACGACGATGATGTAGGGCGTGATGTTCGGCAGGATATGGCGGTACATGATGCGAAACGAGCTGTTGCCCACTGAGACGGCCGCTTCGATGTACTGCAGCCCGCGAACCGAGATAGTCGCCCCGCGCACCACTCGTATGGTGTAAGGCGTGAGGATGAGGCCAATGGCCGCCGAGATCGTGATGAAGCTGCGCCCGAAGACCGTGATCAGGAAGATGACCAGCACAAGTGACGGGTAAGCAAACAGGACATCGACGCAGCCGCTGACGATCATGTCCCAGGTGCCACGCAGGAAGCCACTGGTGACGCCCAGGACGACGCCAAGGAGGAGGCTGATGCCGATGGCGGCGAACCCGACTCCCAGGCTGTTGCGGGCGCCAAAGATGATCCGGCTGAACAGGTCTCGGAACAAATTGTCAGTGCCGAAGGGGTGGGAGAGAGTTGGCGCCTGCAACAGCGGGAAGTCGATCCTGTTGGGTGAGTACGGGGCAACCATGGGCCCAACAACGGCGAGTAGGACCAGGAGCAGACAGAACACGCCGGCAAGCGCGCCTACCGGGTTCTTGCGGGCGTTGCGGCGCACCGACTCCGACCAGCCCCTCGATCTGATTACCGGCTCTGTCAGGCTCTCAAAGTCAACCCTGACAGCCATTACCTGTACCTCACTCTTGGATCAAGCCAGGCATAGCTCACGTCGATTGTGAGATTGACGAACGTGATGATCAGGGCAAAGACCAGAACGAGCCCCTGGATCATCGGGAAGTCTTTGTTTGTGACCGAAGTCAGCAGCAGGGTCCCCAGACCGGGGATTGAGAAGAGGGACTCGAGAATGACAGTGCCGCCGAGGAAGAACGCCAGCTGAAGCCCGAGGTGCGTGATGACTTGGACCATGGCGTTCTTGAGCGCGTGTCTGGAAATGACGACTCGCTCCTGGAGCCCCTTGGCGCGGGC
This sequence comes from uncultured Dehalococcoidia bacterium, assembly GCA_964572535.1. Classification (GTDB taxonomy): domain Bacteria; phylum Chloroflexota; class Dehalococcoidia; order DSTF01; family WHTK01; genus WHTK01. The sequence goes on along the minus strand of CAZNHI010000195.1, from coordinate 467 downwards.
GGTGCGGACGTAGTCGGCGCCGAGCACGTCGAGCATCGAGACGCGCGTCAGCCGCACGATGTACGCCATCGGCGCCAGCGACAGCGCCAGCCCCGGGAGCACGAGGTAGCGAAAGCTCCCCCACCCGCCGGCCGGGAACAGCGGGAGATAGTACGAGAACGCCAGCAGCAGCGCGGCCGCCGTGACGAAGCTGGGGAGGCTGACGCCGATCAGCGTGACCGTGAGGCTCGCCCAGTCCAGCGCCCCGCCGCGCTTGACGGCCGCGAGCGTGCCGACGGCCGTGCCTCCGATCACGCCGATCGTCAGCGCCATTACGAAGAACCCGAAGGCGCCCTGCAGCAGCGAACTGACGGACAGGCCGACGACTACGCCGAGCACTCCGAACACGCCCTGCCACAGCGCGATCGACATGCGGTCGTCGTTGTGGCGCGCGATCTGCGGCAGCAGCGCCTCGAGCGGTGCGCCCG
>CAZNHI010000194.1:0-5391 GCA_964572535.1 uncultured Dehalococcoidia bacterium | reverse complement strand
TTGTACTCGACAGCCATCTGCAAGTTCCTTTCGTTCTGCCGAAACGCTTCGGCTGAATGCCGTTAGTTTACTCCTTCAGACGGGCGCGTAGCTTCGAGGGGCCGGTGCTTGGGCTCGAATCTCTCGCCATGGTATTTGCGGTGGGGATTCTAGCGGATCTGACATGGCGGCTCTAGCCTCAGGTTCCGGCTGAAGGCGGCATCCAAGGTGCTACCTGAGGTAGAGGCTACTTGCCGAACACCTCTTTGCGCACGATTGCGGTGCCTGCGGTGAGGGCGTGGAGCTTGGCACGCGCAATGTCCGAGGGCAGGTTACGCAGGCCGCAGTCCGGGTTCACCATCAGGCGCTCCGGCGTCAGCACGGCCAGCGCCTGGCGCACGCGGTTGGCGACCTGGTCCGGCGTCTCGATCTCCTCGCTCTTGACGTTGATCACGCCGACGCCGAGCGAGAACTGCGTCTTGGGGTAGCGCTTGAACAACTCCAGGTCTTCGTTGCCTTTGCGTGCGAACTCCAGCACGAGCTGGTCTATGTCTGCCTGCATGATCGCCGGGAAGAGGAAGTTGTAGTGGCCCTCCCAGAGGGGGCGGGCGTTGCGGTTGCCGTAGCAGACGTGGACAGCGCGCACGGTCTTCGCAGCATCCACGCCTTCGAATACGGTGTTGAACGCCTTGACCGCGGTCTTGATCTGGTCCGGGTAGCCGGCCAGGTAGGGCTCGTCGATTTGGATGATGTTAACGCCGGCCGCTGCCAGCTCGCGCGCCTCGCGGTTGAGGATGCGGGCGATTGCCATGATGAGGTCGGCGTCGTCCTTGTAGTACTCGTTCTTGACGCGGCGTGAGAGTGAGAAGGGGCCGGTGAAGGAGAACTTGATCGGACGCTCCGTGTACTGTCGCGTGAATTTGAAGTCCTCGACGAGGCCAAGCGCGGGCGTGTCGCCCTCCGGCTCAGGGATGGCGTGGCTGACGACTGCGCTGTAGTAGTCGGAGTAGAACTCCTTGGCCAGCTGCGGCACCTCGACACCGGGCATGCGGGCAAGGAAGTAATCGACGTCGTTGTCGCGGCGCAGCTCGCCGTCGGAGACCACGTCGACGCCTGCTTCTTCCTGGTCCTTGATTGCCGCCTTGATCGCGACTTCGTGAATCTCGCGCAGATAGGCGCCGCTAATCCGCCGTTGGTAGTAGTCGGTCTTGAGGCGCTCGAGCCACTCCGGGACCGAGTAGGAGCCTACGACGGACGTCGCGAGGGGCGCGATCAGGGGCTTTTTGCCGTCGGTGGCCTTCGCCGCCGGGGCTTTGCGTGCTGGGCTGCGTGTTGCCGTTGCCATTGCTCTCTTACTCCTGGACCCGCGCGATCAGCGTCATGATGTTGGAGCCGCTGCGGTGTGTGAAGGTCTCGTACTCGACTTCGTAGCCGTTGCGGTGTCCGACTGCGGCGAGGACGGCGCCGTTGACCCAGTTGACCACAGAGCCGTCGTATTTGCCGGGACCGCGGAAGCTGCGCTGATACTGGCCTGCGTCTGTTACGAAGATGTCGTGGCATTGCAGGATGCCGAAGGGATGGAGCAGGGGCAGCGAGTCCAGGAAGCTGGCGGCGGCGCCGTTACTGATGTGCATGCGCACGTCGCCGATGGCGTTGACGATCGGGCGCAGCAGCTCGCCGCGGATGCCCTCCGCGATGCGGTAGGCGTCCAGCCCCTCTTCCATGGGTACGTAGCGCTCTTCCAGGCGTACGTTCTCCCAGGCGGTGCGCCAGAAGGTGACGGCATCGACAGGGCCGCCGGGGAAGCGCTCCGGCGCCGCCCGCGAGAGCAACTCAGGGCCAAGCCGGATCAGCCGGTTGACCAGCTCAGGCATCTCCTTGGCGCTGATGCCAATGCTGGCCGCGATCTCCGCGGCAGCTTCGTGCGGGATGTAGGCGCGCACCTCCACCATGTACATGTGGCCGCCGATGCGGACGATCTCGTCCGTGGGCAGGTTGTCATAGACGTTGGAGATGTAGACCAGGAAGGCCTTTGAGCGCAGGAAGCCCAACGTCTGGGTGGGGACGCGCGCGTCCATGACCAGGCTGCTGCAGCGCGAGGCGTGCTCTTTGACGTTCTCGCGGGCGCGCTCCAGGACGTGGGGCGAGTAGTCCGCCATGAGGTAGTGCAGGCGTGAGTAGTAATCGCGCTTGTGCTCGCGGTCGAGCTTCAGGAACTCGTCTAGCCAGACCTTGGCCTGGTTGCCGTTGCCGACGCCAAGCTCGAGCACGTGGAGGTCTTCGGGCAGGGCCTTGCGGACGGCGAGGTCGTCCCAGGTCTTGAACAGTTTGAGGATGAGGTCGCGGGCCATCTCCGAGTTGCGAGCGTCGGTCTCGCCGCCGGGTAGGGCCTGCTCATACTCGCGGCCGGTGGCTTCTTCCCAGAGGCCCAGGGCGTTCCAGTAGAGGCCGTTGAAGTCCCAGATCACGCTGGAGCTGCCGGGGCGCCAGTCTTCGAGGTACTCACCGGCGTCCCCGGCGCGCGCAATGGCGGCCTTGATCTCGCCTGTCAGGTCTTCGACGCCGGTGGCACGGCGCAGGTCCAGGGCGATCTCGAAAGACTCGCCGTCGTTGGCCTGGAGGGCGCCGGGCATGATGCGTCGTACGTCTGCGATGGGGCGGAAGCTCTGGCGGTACTGGACCCAGTCGCAGACCACGCGTAGCTTGCCGAGGTCGAGCTCGCTATCGCGGGCGGCCTCGGTGACGGCCACCAGGATTGGGGCGAGGTTCAGAGGTGTCTTGGCACGTAGGCGGTCGGCAGCCCGAACATCAATCTGCAACTCTGCGTCCTCCACTGCGGGTCCTGGGCTTCGGTGCGGCGATAACTACCGCATCGTCTGCCGATTGCGTCGGGGTATCGAGGTCCTCGCGCTTGCCGATGCCAGCGCGAGTCAGGACCTCGGGGATGAAATCATCCCATCCGGAGGCGATTATGTGCACGCCGCTGATCCCGGGAATCTCCTGCAGGCGCTGGATCGTCTCTGAGCAGAGGTCGATCGCGTCCTGCTCCTGTCGCTCTGGCGGCATCGACCTGACGCGCTTGATGACGTCGTCTGGGATGTAGACGCCGGGAAGCGACGTTAGCACCTCGAGGGCGCGGGTGCTGCGGATGGGACCGACGCCGGCGATGATGCCGCAGCGCTTGTCGAGGCCGAGGTCGCGCACCTGCTGCATCCAGCGCTCGACGATGGGGACATCGAAGACGAATTGGGTCTGGATGAACTGCGCGCCCGCGGCGATCTTCTTACCCAGGCGCTCGGCGCGGAATCGCTGCGGTGCGGCAGACGGGTTCTCGACGGCTCCGATAAACCAGCGCGGCGCCACGGAGAGCTTGTTGCCCGAGAGCAGGTGTTTCTGATCACGCAGGGTGCGGGCCGTCCAGAGCAGCTGCACTGAATCCATGTCGAAGACGGGCCTGGCGTCCGGGTGGTCGCCGAAGCGCGGATGGTCGCCGGTGAGGCAGAGGATGTTGGGGATACCGAGAGCCGCCGCGCCCAGGAGGTCGGCCTGCAGGGCGATGCGGTTGCGGTCGCGGCAGGAGAACTGCATGACGGGCTCGACGCCGGCCTGCAGCAGGCCGAGGCTGCCGGCCCAACTGGACATCCGGGCGACGGCGCCCTGGCCGTCGGTGATGTTAGCGGCGTCGATCCATTGCTGCAGGTGTGTGGCGATGCGTTTGATGCCGCTCAGGGTGGCGCCACGTGGCGGCACGACCTCGGCCGTGATGGCGAAGCGTCCTGCGGCCAGCGTGCGGTGCAGGCGGCCGTACCAGTGCTGACCGTCTGCGGACGTCGGCGCGGCGCGGTCAGCTCCAGGATTTGTCACCTAAACGAACACTCCTATTCGGCCGGGTATAGCCTACAAGCTCGGCGCGGAGTCGAGGCCATCGTCCGCGGTCCAGAGGGCGTCGTCGCGGCCGCGCCAGTAGTTAATCCAGGAGCTCTGGCCCCAGCGCCGGTGGTCGATGGGACGGACGAGCCGCCGCAGATCCTGGACGTGGCCTGATTCTTCGGCACGTTCGTAGGCGATGACCCAGACGCAACGCATCTCCGGGTAGACCTCGCAGGAGCCGTCCGGAAAGACGCCCCCGCAGGGGCCGTTGCGCAGCTGCTTGGGGCAGGTCTGGGGACAGGTGTAGGCGGTGGTGGGAAGAGCGCACTGAGCGCACATGCGACAGCCGAAGAGCTGGCGTTTGGCCTTTTCCTCCAGCCAGGTAAATGCCTTGTAGACGGGTGGCGTTGCTTCCGCGAAGCGGGCGAAGCCGCGCCAGACGAAGTTTGGCTCCAGGAGGCGGTGTAGCCGGAACATGGAGCGGGCCGAAGCCTTCGGCTTGACCGGCTTCGGCGAGATCTGGTGGCTGGCGCCGAATTCGTGGTGGGTCGTAGTAACCCCAGTCTGCATGCTGATAGTCTCGGTTACGGGGCCGGATCGTCGCATCGGCCCGACTGCCCAAAGCTGCGCGAGCGTTTATTGTGGGCGCGTCACAATGCCGTGTTTTTGCTTCGCGAGTAGGATTCGCGATAATGCGCATTGCGTCATCGTGGCGCTGTCGTCTGACACGAAAGTTCCTGAGGAGCCCGACGAGATGAAAAGCGACCTTGAGATTGCACAGGAGGCCGTGCTCCAGCCGATCACGTCGATTGCCGGAGACCTCGGCCTGCTGGAGGACGAAGTAGAGCTCTACGGAAAGTACAAGGCGAAGATTTCGCTAGACGTCCTCGATCGCCTCAAGGACCGGCCGACCGGCAAATTCATCGTCGTGACGGGCATGACGCCGACGCCTCTGGGCGAGGGCAAGACGCTGACCACGGTGGGCCTGGCGCAGGCGCTGAACCGCATTGGCAAGAAGACGGTCGCCTGCATCCGGCAACCCAGCCTGGGCCCAACCTTCGGGATCAAGGGTGGCGCTGCCGGCGGTGGCTTCTCCCAGGTTGTGCCGATGGAGGACTTCAACCTGCACCTGACGGGTGACACACACGCCGTCTCGATGGCGCACAACCTGCTGGCGGCGATGGTCGACAACCACCTCAACCACGGCAACGAGCTGGGCATTGACCCGTTTTCCATCACCTGGCCGCGAGTTCTCGACATTTCTGACCGAGCGCTGCGTAGCGTCATCGTGGGGCTCGGCGGTAAAGAGAACGGATTTCCCCGCGAGACGACATTCGATATCGCGGTCGCCTCTGAGGTTATGGCTGTGCTTGGACTGTCGGCGAGTCTGCGGGACCTGCGAGAGCGCCTGGGGCGCATCGTGATCGGCACCAACAAGGATCGCAAGCCGGTGACGGCGTCCGACCTTCAGGCCGCCGGCGCGATGACGGTGCTGCTGCGCGACGCGATCAAGCCGAACCTGCTCCAGACGCTGGAGCACAC
>CAZNHI010000193.1:0-5426 GCA_964572535.1 uncultured Dehalococcoidia bacterium | reverse complement strand
GGGAAGTGCGACGGCACCCAGTCGAGGATCACGCCGACGCCCTCGCGGTGCAGGTAGTCGATCAGGTACATCAGGTCCTGCGGCGTACCGAAGCGGCTGGTCGGCGCGAAGTAACCCGTCGTTTGGTAGCCCCAGGAGCCGTAAAACGGGTGCTCCATCAGCGGCAGAAACTCGACGTGTGTAAAGCCCAGCCATTTCACGTACTCTGCCAGCGGCGCCGCGATCTCCCGGTACGTCATCGAGCGCTCGCCGTCCTCCGTGACGTGTCGCCATGACCCCAGGTGCAACTCGTAGATCGACACGGGCCGCGACAGCGCCTGGCGTTCTTTGCGCTTCGACATCCACTCGCCGTCACCCCATTCGTACTCCAGCTCCCACACCTTCGAAGCCGTCTTCGGCGGGACCTCCGCGAAGAACGCGTACGGGTCAGCCTTGTCGACGCTGTAGCGGCCATGCCGCGAGACGATGTGGTACTTGTACACCTCGCCCGGCTTCATCGCGGCGACGAAGCCCTCCCAGATGCCGCTACTCGCCCGCGGCGACAGCTTGTTTGCGCCCCGGGTCCACCCGTTGAAGTCGCCGACCACAGACACGGCGCTCGCGTCCGGCGCCCACACGCCGAAGAACACGCCGTCCGTGTCACCCTGACTGCCTGGATGCGCCCCCAGCTTGTCGTACAGGCGCAGGTGCGTGCCTTCGTTGAACAGGTGGATGTCGTCCTCAGACAGCGGCGATTCGTCCTGCTTAGTTGCCACTTTGCACCTTGATCTCCGCCGCCGGCCTGACCTCCCGCATCAGCGTCAGCGCCTTTGTTATGTCATGTACTAGCCCGAACTCCTCCAGAGCGTATCTTGCCCGCTGCGTCCAGTTCGGGTGCTGGTGCGCCATCGTACCCGGCACGTTTTGCGATTGTGTTTCGCCCCAGGTGTCCTCCAGATTCAGCATCACCCATTGCGCGTCGCTCTCCGCCAACAGGCGCGTCGCACCGCAATAGACCTCTGGCGTAGGAGCGTCCTCGCCGATGAGACCCCGCTGCACCAGATGCGCCCTCAGCGCCTGCTTCTCCCGCAGCCGCTCCTCTGTCACCCGCTCCGCCGTCTCCGCGTCCATCAGCCCAAGGCGCAGCCTCTCCTCCAGGTCCGCGTCCGTCCAGTAGGCGGCGAACGGCGGCAGGTCATGCGTCCCGAAGCTCGCGATAGACTCCTTCTCAGGTGCTCGTACCGGCTGCTCTGCCTCTCCGGTGAACTCGAATATCTGCACGTACATGCCCGTCACGCCATGCTCCGCCAGCCCCTGGTTCACCTCAGGCGGCACCAGGCCCAGGTTCTCGCCGACGAGAACCGACTCGTGGCGGTGCGACTCCAGCGACAGGATGGCATATAGCTCCTCGGCCGGCTGACGCACGAAGACGCCGTCCCGGCTGCTCGCGCCCTGTGGTATCCAGAACAACCGGTGCAGCCCGATCGCGTGGTCGATGCGTAGAATCCCCGCGACCGAGAGGTGATGCCGCAGATACGCGCGCACGTATTGATACCCCGACGCGCGCAGCGGCTCCGGGTTCAACGGCGCGAAGCCCCAGTTCTGACCCTCCTGCGCCAACAGGTCAGGCGGCGCTCCCACGCTCATCCCCTCGACGAATTGCTCCTGATAGCGCCAGGCGTCGTAACCGTCCGGGTGCACCCCCACCGGCAGGTCGACGTACAGTCGCGCCCCGCGCTCCTTCGCCCGCTGCGACACGCGCGCGATCTGCTCGCCCGCCTGCGCCTGCGCAAAGGCGTAGTAGTCCGCGGTCTTGGCGTCGTAATCGGAGGGCAGAAGGGAGCCGCGGCGCTGACGTTCGGGCCAGGCGCGCCAGGATGGGCTCTGACGCTCTACCGCGGCTCGGAAGGCTGCGTAATCGTCTAGTGCCGGCCGCGGCACTCGGAGACCGCGCCCGGCCTCGTTGGCGGCGGGGTCCTGGAAGGACAGGCGGGTAAACTGCTCCAGGACTCGACGCTTGAGGGTCATTACCTCACGATGAGGCACTGGTTCTCGAGCGTTCAGGCGGCGCGCTGCCTCTGCGGTCGCGGCCGGCACCTCGTGATCTTCTCTCGAAAGGGCTTCAAGCCCCGTAACGGTCGCCTCCGGATCGATAAAGATCTCATTCCAAAACAGCCGGCTCACCGGCACGTACGGGCTTGGCTCGAACGGAGTCTCCAGAAACGAAGCCAGCAGCGGCAATGTCGCCACGAACCCCGCGCCTTGCGCCGTCGCCCATTCGACCAGGGCTTCCAGGTCCGTGAAGTCGCCGATCCCCCAGCTGCGCCGCGTATGCAGCGAGTACAAAGGCAGGAACACGCCCCAGCGCCGTACCTCGTCCGCCCAATACGCCCGCCGCGGCGCCGCGATGATCAGCGACCGTAGCTCCCGCCCGCCGGCCCGCAGCTTCACCTCGTGGTACCCGGACGGAGCCTGCAGATTCAGGCCCAGGCGCAGCGTCACATACTCCGTCGTCCCCAGCGTTCGCCGAAGGCCCACCGCCGTCTCGGCTGCGTCCCAGCGATACGACCGCACGCCTCCTCCCTCAAACGCGATCTGCATCTCGATCTCGCCCGTCGCCTCATGCAGAGGCGCCTGCAGATCGATACCGGGAAGCGCCCCCTCCCACGCCACGATCACCGGCTCAAGGCGCCAATTCCAGGCCTCGATCTCTCGCTGACGCAGCGCCGGCGCCACGTCCCCCACCCCAATGATTGGCGCACCCAGTGCCCGCAGCGCCGCCAGCAACGACTCAGCCCCCGCCTCGATCTCTCGCAGCGCCAGGTCTGTGTACTCCGCCTGTATGTTGTAGAGGCGCGCCAGGCGCCGTAGCCCGGCCAGCTCCTCTTGCCGGCCAGAGGTCCCGGGCTCGGGGGCGCCCCCCGTGTTCAATGCGTTTCCTGCACCAGCTCGATGATGCCTTGGAGGGGTACCTGCAGCCAGTCTGGGCGGTTGTTCAGCTCGTAGCCCAGCTCGTAAACCGCCTTCTCCAGCATGTAGACACCCAGCAGCAGCTCGATCTCTTCCGTGCTCGCCGTCAGCAGGCCCGCCTTACGCATCTCCTCCAGGTATGATCCCAGGAAGATGCTGCTCACCCAGACCTGCCAGAACCGGCCCCATTCGTGCGCGCGCTGGTACGACTCCTCCGGTAGGCCGCGCTCGTGGCGCTCCCTGAGCGCGCTGTGCACCGCGTAGCTGAACGACCGCAGCATCCCTGCTACGTCGCGCAGCGGAGAACGCCTCAGCCGCCTCTCGCTCAGCGACCGGGACGGCTCGCCCTCGAAATCCGTGACCATAAAGTCGTTGCCTGTGTACAACACCTGCCCCAGGTGGTAGTCGCCGTGTGTCCGGATCCGCGTCGAGGTCAGCGTCCGGTTCACGATCGCCCGGAACCGCGATAGCACCGCGTCTTCCAACGTCAGCACCGTCGCCGCTTCAGCGGGCGCCTCTGCCTCCGACTTCACGCGCTGGGTCAGCAGCCCGAAGCTGTTGGCCGACAGGTTGCGCATCGATTGGTACAGCGACCGCTGGTAGAATGGCGTGAACGCCTCCTGCACGAAATCCGACCCGTCCGGCCCGCTCGATAGAGCCAGGTGCATCTCCGCCGTGCGCTGCCCCAGCAACCGCGCCACCTCCGCAAACGCCCCCACGGTCTCGCCAACCAGCGCCGGGGCTTCCTCCTCAGTCAGCCTCAGCATGGACTTAACCGAAGCAGGCAGCGTCTCAAACTCCACAGACAGAGTCGCCGTCCTGTCGAAGAAGTCTCGCAAGGAGTCCAAAGTCAGCTCCCACGCGTCGCTCTCCTTGTGGATATACTCCGAAAGCACCGCCAGCGTGGTCTGCTCCTTGTGCCGCCGCTGATATTCGATTGCCCCGGCGACCCGCGGCGCGTGCTGAAAGCCCCGCTCTGTCAGGTAAACGCCCACCTCGTAGTCCGGGTTCACGCCTGGCTCCACCCTGCGATACAGCTTCAGTAGCAACTTATCGCCGTAGTTGATCGACGTGTTCGACTGGTCGGCCCTGAGAATGTTCGCCTTCGCTCCCTGCGGCGGCCTGCCGATGCGGCGCAGCGCCGGCGTTCGCACCCCCACCAGCTCGCCGTTCGGTGCTTTTTGGTGCACACCTCGCTCGATCGACCTCAAAATCGATTCCGCGAACGACTCGTCGTACAGCGCGTCGAACAGCACCCCCTGCTCGCCGTCCTCCGTAGACGTCACCCGCAGGAACACGGCGTCCGGCTGCGTCGTCTGCCGGTGGAAGGCAGCGTCTCCCGTCTCGTAAGCCAGCGGCAGCACGTACGTCTCCGGCGCCCCCTCCGCGTACTGAACGTTGACGAAGCAGAGGTACGCCGGCGACGCGCCGTTGCGCAGCGGCACCGGCTCCTCGATCGTCGCAGAGCGCACGCTGCGCCCCTTGCCCGCGAACCAGCGCCGCGTCCCCAGGAACGCCGGCAGCTGCCGCGCCACTGCTCCGTCTGCGTCTTGCGTCAGCAGCTCAGTCCAGCTCCCCACGAACGTGACTTGCGGCGCCTCGCCGTCGTCGTTCAGCCAGGTCAGCGCCGTCGCTTCGAGGCGCGCATGCTCGATCGAGAACCAGTAGAAGCTGTGCGGCCCCAGCGTCAGGAAGTACGGTCCGTCGATCGGCCCCGGCATCTCGATCCGCCCGAACATCTCGACCAGAGACAGACCCCTGAACTCGCTCAGGTCCAGCGTCACCCCCTGCACGAACCGCGACAGGTTCGCCACCACCAGCACCTTCTCGTCCTTGAACCGGCGCACAAACGCCAGTACCTTGCGGTTGTCCGGGCTGAGAAACTCCATCGTCCCCCGCCCGAACGCCTTGTATCGCTTGCGCAGCGCGATCAGCCTTCTCGTCCACCACAGCAGCGAGTGCGGGTTCTCGTTTTGCGCCTCCACGTTCACCGTTTCGTAGTGGTACTCCGGATCGATGATCACCGGCAGAAACAGCTTCTGTGGGTTCGCCCGCGAGAACCCGGCGTTGCGGTCGGCGCTCCACTGCATCGGCGTGCGCACCCCGTTGCGGTCACCCAGGTAGACGTTGTCGCCCATGCCGATCTCGTCGCCGTAATAGAGCACCGGCGTGCCCGGCAGTGAGAACAGAAGCCCGTTCATCAGTTCCACCCGCCGCCGGTGATTGCCCAAAAGCGGCGCCAGCCTGCGACGGATCCCCAGGTTGATCCGCATGCTCTGGTCCACCGCGTACACGCGATACATGTAGTCGCGTTCCTCGTCCGTCACCATCTCCAGCGTCAGCTCATCGTGGTTGCGCAGGAACACCGCCCACTGGCAGTTATCGGGGATCGCCGGCGTCTGCCTCACGATATCTACAATCGGAAAGCGGTCCTCCATGTGGATCGACATGAACAATCGCGGCATCAGCGGGAAGTG
>CAZNHI010000192.1:0-5437 GCA_964572535.1 uncultured Dehalococcoidia bacterium | reverse complement strand
AGCTTCCGGAAGTGAGAGAACAACTCGCGCCGAGTATCCCACAGACGCGGTGACAAAATGAGGACATCGTGGGCGTCGAGATGGTGTCTGGTTACAAGATCAGGCTGCTAGTCAGCCGAAGTCTGGTGCTCAACGTCCCATACCGAGCTGCGAGCACTAGAGGTGTGCCTCATCGGACTTGCTTGAAGGGTCGACGGCCGACCGCAGTGAGTAGCCCATGAATGATCGCTTCGGGCCGCGGAGGGCAGCCGGGGATGAACACGTCGACCGGCAAGACTGATTCGACGCTGGGAGCCGTGGCGTACGTCTGGGAGAAGACGCCGCCGCCGATCGCGCAGGCTCCTACAGCTACGACGAGACGAGGCTCTGGCATCGCCTCATAGGTCAGCCGGGCTGCCTCTTCGAGGTTGCGAGTCATCGTCCCCGTGACGAGCAGTAAGTCGGCGTGTCGCGGCGAGGCGACGAAGTCGATGCCAAGGCGCTGTATGTCGTAAAAGGGGTTTAGTAGCGCGGCCAGTTCCCAGTCGCAGCCGTTACACGAGCCGCTATCCAGGTGGCGAATGTGGAGAGACCTCTTGAGGCGGCTGGATATTAGTCTGCTCAGCTCGTCGGCTTCAGTCATGAGCCGCCCCTGGTATCCGGGTGACTACCGCGTCGTTACGCTGCCGGACCGTGAGTTCAAACACGTCGGATGAGACGATCGCGCCTTCGGGACAGGCTTGAATGCAGGCGCCGCAGAAGATGCAGAGCCCGTAGTCGATTTGCCAGGAGCCGCCCGCACTCGAATCCTTGTCTACGCGGATGGCGCCGGTTGGGCAGGCAGCCTGACAGTCACCCGTGAGGTCACAGCGATCCGGGACCAGCACAGGCGTCCCTCGGAGGCCCCGCTCGGGCAGTGTGACTTTGTCCGGGTAGGCGGTGGTCACCGGCCTCGATATGGCCAGCTTCAGCAGGAACTTGATCATGCTCAAGGAATCACCTCAACGATCGCAGCAGGCGTAGCAGAGTTCGAAGCTTTTGTTGATCAGGGGGAAGTCTGGCACCATGTTTTCGACGACGGCGCGTGCCACCAGTGGCCAGTTGGCGAAGGACGCCGAGCGGATACGTAGCCGGTAGACTCGGGAATCGGCGTCCGCCATCAGCCAGTGGACGTTGGAGCCACGGGGGCTCTCAGAGTAGCCGAGCGCGGAGGCGCCGGCGGGTACCGGGGGTATGGCGGCGACGGCTGTGCCCGGCGGCAAGGAAGCGATGAGTTGCGCCGCCATGTCAAAGGAGTCCAGGGCTTCGCGGGCTCGTACCATGAGCCGTGCGCCGACGTCGCCTGCTTCGTCGAGACGGTAATCTGGCTGCAGGTGGGCGTAAGCGAGGTGGGGGTGCTCGTGCCGGTAGTCTGTGCTTACGCCGGAGGCTCTAGCAGCGACGCCGGTTGCTCCCATAGCAAGCGCCGTGTCAGCGCTGACGTGGCCGGGGCCCGTAATGCGGCTGACGAAGCTGCGGCTGCCAAGCACCGCGTCAATGTAGGCTTCGAAATCTCTGCGAATTTCTGCCAGCGTCTTCACGCCTGACGTAAGAGCGTCCGGTTCAAGATCGTAGCGCAGGCCACCAATCCCAACGACACCCATGAGGAAGCGATGGCCGGTGAGGGCTTCGTTGAGTCGTTGCAGGCGTTCCTTGAGGATCGCGCCCTGGGAGGTGCCCAAGTGGAAGCCAGCGCCGGCGCAGATGTTGCCAATGTCGCCGACGTGGTTGTAGAGGCGCTCCAGCTCGAGAAGCAAAGTCCTGAGCCAGATGGCGACCTGGCTCAGCTCAGCTTGGGCCATGCGCTCGACCGCACTGCAAAACGAGACCGCGTGCGAGACGGTGCAGACGCCACAAGTGCGTTCGACGGTAAATAGGGCCTCCTCGAAGCTCTTGCCCTCGACGATCTTCTCAACGCCTCGATGGGTGTAGAAGAGACGCGCGTCCAGGTGCAGGATCAGCTCGCCGGCGTTGGAGAAGCGGAAGTGACCAGGCTCGATGATGCCGGCGTGGATGGGGCCCACGGGCAGCTCGTAGATGCCTTCGCCCTGTACCTCGAAGTAGTCGAAGCGGCGGTTTGCTGCCGGGGGCGCGTCAATGGCGGAGACGTCTTTGCGCAGCGGGTGGTAGCCACGCGGCCAGGTCTCGTGCAAAACCAGTCGCCGCGGGTCCGGGTGGTTAACCGGAATCAGGCCAAACAGGTCCTTGGCCTCTCGTTCGTACCACTGCGCGGCCGGCAGCAGCGGGGTTACCGAGGGGTACTCTGGGTCGCTTCGCGGCACATCGGCGCGGATGCGGATGAATTCATCGAAGGCTGGCAGCGAATAGACGTATTCGACGGCGTACTCCTGGCCCAGCGGCGTCAGGTCAAGGCCAACCATGGTCGCCAGTCTGGCGCCACAGGAATCGAGGAACGTGCCGGCGCGCGCCAGGTCGCCCCTATCGCAACTCACCAGTACTTCGTTGACAGCTTGCGTGGCTATCCGGGTCCAACGCACGGGGCTGTTCTCCAAAATGGCGAGTGCCTGGTCGCTCATGAGCTGCCCTGGATGACGGACGCAGCGTCTCTTAACGCCGACTCGAACTCGGCAGGAGGGGCGACGCTGATAATAAGCAGGAGGACTAAAGGCAGCGAGACGCTGAGCACGGCGGCGACGCCGAGGCGCGGCATGTTCTTGCCAGCGCGCGGTTGGCCGTAAGACACCTGGACTGTGTGGTAGAGAAGGCTGGCGGCGGCAAGTGCAATCAGCAAGAGGCCGAGAACGCCGATGGCTGCATGGCCAGCACTGAAGGAGCCCGCGACAAGGCCGTACTCGGAGGTGAACATCGCGAAGGGCGGTAAGCCCGCCAGGGCCACAGCGCCGAGGATGAGGCTGGCGCCGCTGAACGGTGCCAACGCCAGGACACCATGCATTCGGTGCATGGAGCGCGTATTAAAGGCCTGGACGACGGACCCCGCGGCCATGAACAGGCTTGACTTTGTCAGCGAGTGGGCCACCAGATGAAGCATGGCCGCGTAAAGGGCCACGGGGCCGCCGATGCCCACGGCCAGCGTGATGATCCCCATGTGCTCCACGCTGTGGTAGGCGAGCATGCGCTTGATGTCATGCTGGACGACCAGGAACGGCACCGCCAGGCCGACGCTGAACAGGCCGAAGGCGATGAGCAGGTCGTCTGCGTAGGCGCCGCCTGCCGACCCGGCGGTCAGTACCCGGAAGCGCAATACGGCATACAGGGCGCAATTGAGCAGCACGCCGGAGAGCAACGCCGAGACGGGGGAAGGCGCCTGACTGTGGGCGTCCGGCAGCCAGGTGTGCATTGGCGCCAGACCAACCTTGGTGCCATAGCCAACGAGCACGAAGACGAAGGCCAGCCGCATAACGTCTGGGTCGAGCTGGGAAGAAATGGCCTGGAGGCCCGTCCACGACAGACCCTGGCTGGTATCCCCGAGAAGGGGGGACGAGGCGTAGAAGGTCATCATGGTGCCGAACAGGGCCAATGCGATGCCGACCGATCCGAGTACCAAGTACTTCCAGGCTGCCTCGAGGGATTGGCCGGTCCGGTAGATGCTGACCAGAAGCACGGAGACCACCGTCGTAGCCTCGATCGCGACCCACATGGCGCCCAAGTTGTTGACAACGGGGACCACGACCATGGTGGCCATAAACAGCATGAGCAACGAGTAGTAGCGAGGGCCGTCCGCGGCTCGCAGGTGGCCGTCCGCTATATCGCGGTTGATGTAAGGCAGGGAGTTGAGCGTCGCGCAGACGCCGACGAGGGCAATGAGCACCAGGATCACGACGCTCAGGGAGTCGATGTAGACCCAGTCTCCGAAGGCTGACTTGGGCCCGTCCGTCTGCACGCGTGCCGCGATGGCGAGCGCAGCGGTCAGCATCACGGCCGCGGCGAGCAACGCTAGAGGCCCCGCGCCTTTGCGAAGCGGTGGGACCTGGACGAGCACCGCGGCCGCCAGGGGTGCGAAGACCAGGAAGCCAACCGCCAGGGCAATCATCCTTTCAATGTCCTCAGCCTGTCGGTGTCCAGGGAACCGAAGATGGTGTGCATGCGGGCGCTGTAAACGAAGGCGACGAAGACGGCCATCAGCAGGTCGAGAAAGACGCCGAGTTCGACGACGAGCGGCATGCCGTAGGTGGCGGTCAGCGCCGCGAGCGCCATGCCGTTTTCGATCATGAGGAAGCCCACGACCTGGGTGAGCGCCTGGCGGTGCGTGACCATAACCATGAGACCGATGGTCATGACGGTCACGGCTGTGGGCAGGACGCGGTCGGCGCCAATGGCAGTGCGAAACGGCCCGGCATCCAGCGATTGCCCGAGGATCAGGGCCAGGGCGATGGCGATTATCACGCCGGTACGCTGGCCGATCGATGCCTGAACGTCGTGAGAGGTAGGCAGTTTCAGAAGGACGAGCCAGAGCAAAGTGGGCGCCGCGAAGACTTTGACCACGAGTGTAAACGACGCACCGATGAAGATATGGGAGGAGTGCGTCGCGAGGGCCGCGCACAGGGCCGCGCCGGCCAGCAGCAGCGACTGCAGGCAGATCAGCAGCAGCGCCCAGCCGAGAGATCGGGACCAGACTATGCCGATGGCGGCAATGACCATGCCGGTGGCGAGGCCGTTAATCAGGGTGCTGGCCAGATCGTCGCTCATTGGTAGAGCACCGTTATGGCGCCACCGAGTATGGCGACAAAGGCTGCTGCCCCTAGCAGATCTGGTAGCTGGAAGAGGCGGATCTTGGCGAAGGAAGACTCGACGACCGCCAGGCCAATGCCCACGAGTGCCAACTTCGGCAGGACGATCAGCGCCCCCAGAATGTAGCCGGCGGCGCTGTGGTCGTGTGCCAGACCAAAGGGCAGGAAGAGGTTGGCGAAGACAACGACTAGCAGCGCCTGCTTGATCATCTGAGCCAGGTGCAACATGCCCAGACTGCGCCCCGAATACTCGATGAGCATGCCTTCGTGGATCATGGTGAGCTCGAGGTGCGTATCTGGATTGTCGACAGGTATACGGCCTGTCTCTGCCACCAGCGCAACGGCGAAGGCAACGGCAGCCAGTGCCCAGCCGACTCCGAGGAACTCCCAGGGCTCCCGGTCTCCGAAAGCCACGATTTCACCCAACCGGGTGGTGCCGGGGTTGATTGCAAGAGTGACAAGCGAAATCAGGAGCACGGGCTCGACCAGGGAGCCGATCGCTACCTCGCGGCTGCTGCCCATCTGACCGAAGGAGCCGCCGCTGTCCATGCCGCCGAGCGCCAGCAGCGCCCGCGCGAGCGCCAGAAGAGCCACGAAGACCAGCAGGTCGCCGGCGGAGGTTAGCGGTGTGCGGTCGCTAAGCAGTGGCACGAACAACGCCGCCGTCAGGGCTGCAGCGTCATGTACCTCTCGATGTCATAGCGGTCCAG
>CAZNHI010000191.1:0-5447 GCA_964572535.1 uncultured Dehalococcoidia bacterium | reverse complement strand
GTGCTTACTTGAAGCGACGTGGGCTGATGCCCACATGGTGAATCGAATACTCGATTCCCTCACTCGCGCTGATGCTGGCTCTCTGCGCCCCCACTTAGAACTAGTTCCCTTAGAGCTCAACGCCGTGCTCTGCGAGGAGGGCGTGACAATGAATCACGTCTACTTTCCGGTGAGCGGAATAATATCGCTCGTGACGAGAATTGGCCGTACCAGCGTTGAGAGCGCCACCGTCGGGTCTGAGGGAATGCTGGGGCTTGCGCTGTTCCTTGGCGCAGGCGCTTCTCAGGGCAAATGCATCGTCAGAATCCGCGGCGAAGCCTGGCGTCTGCCGGCCGCTGCGTTTGGTGATTTAGTCGAGCGCAGCCCAGCCTTTAGCGCATCCCTGAAGCGCTACACGGCCGCAAGACTCTGGGTGGCGTACAGATCGGCCGGATGTAGTCTCCTCCACGCCTTGGCCAGCCGTTCTGCTCGCTGGCTACTGTTTGTACATGATCGTGTTCCGGGCGACCAGTTCGAACTGACCCACGCGTATCTCGCCGAAATGCTCGGGGTCCGGCGAGCCGGCGTTACCATAGCGTTAGGAGCCCTCCAAAGAGACGGGGTTATCAGTTCGCGTCGAGGCAGAATGACAATTCTCGACCGCGAACGTCTCGAGGCAGAAGCCTGTGAGTGTAATGCGATGATCCGCTCTCATTACGACTCTTCATTTTGATGTTACGTTCGCCACCGTACCGACGCGCAGCTGGCGGCCACTTAGGCTAACCACGGCTTCCTCGCTAAACATCCCCGCTGACATCTGAACCGAGGCGGACGGCTGCAGCGCACTAAACCTCTATGCGTGCGTCCTGAGCATAGGTCCATGAGCAAGAACATCGGGCCACGTTGGGCGCCTGTGCTCAGTTCAGGGCAACTTGTCGTACTCGTCGATGTCGTGGCGGGACAGCCTAGAAGGGCATCCTAAATGGGTCTCCTACTGATCATTCTCCTGCTGCTTCTGCTCTTCGGCGGCGGCGCCTTTTTCCTGACTAATAACCTCATCCTTGTGATCGTCATTGTCCTGGTCGTTCTGGCTGTAACTGGTTACGGAGGGCGTAGCAGGTGGCGCTGACGCCACATGCGCGCTAACAAGTGTTGCGGTTGGAGCGATCTACCGGGCGTAGCGGTGATCGCTCAGAAGGAAAGACTCGTGCAGGTGAACGATCGATATCCAAGCCGCAGTTTCAGGCCCGGGGCTTGTCAGAAATGTAGTGGTGACGCCTTTTTCGATGGAAGCGACGAGTCCTGGCGCTGCCTCCAGTGTGGCAGGCCGCTGATGTCATATTCCGCCGTACGAGCTGAGGCCTTCAGCTTTAAGGCAGACGCGAACCTCCAGGCAGGTTCTTGAGCGTTTAGAAGAGAGTTGGTATGACCGAGAAGAATGGGCAAGCCGTCGAGAGATCGCCGGCTGCTCCATTCGATGGACGACGGTCGAGGACCGAAGCCATACGATTTGAGGAACCAACTGGTGCTCGCCAGGAGCCCTATCTGGTGTGGTGTGGTGGTTTCACTTGCATCGTTTTGGCAGTGGCGGCGCTGGCAGTAATCGCGAGTGCAAGTGGATGGCTTCAGCTTGGTGGCTCTCCACCCACTATTGCTGCAGAGCAATTAACCGAGTTCTCGCCAGTGGTGCCCAATAGGACGAGCTGCACTGAGATCGGCAGCTCAGACCTGCGGTCACCACTGGAGGGACTCTGGTTCCAGAACAACTGCTTGACCATTCCCGTGTCGCCGCTCGTAGCGGATACACCGAACTGCAACCGAACATCGCTCGATCCTGCTGAATTTACGCTCGTTGCGCCTGGGCTCTATGTCTTCCAGCAGACGCCTGCTTCGCTGGCCTATCTCTGGTATGCCAGCTCCGAAACCTGCTTTGACCTGGTCTCGTCCAGAGTCGTGACCGCCGTTTGCGCCGATCAGACCGTGAGCTTCAACTGGCAAGCAAGCGCTTGCTCAGTTCATGGTGGCGTTCTGGCCGGGGTGAACGCGCGTTGAACAGACTTTCACGCAGCTGGCCAGAACGCCAGAGAAGAGATTGCCAGCCCTGCTTTCACTGGGACGCTGCCCATGAAACGGAGAACGATCGTGAGGAGGAGGCAAGTGACAGTTGTGCAACGTAACGCTCGTAATGTCTGCCGATCCAAGTTCGTCCCAGAACTGTGCCACGCACATTATTCAGGAGGAATCCCATGACAACTGCAACTAGTCTGATTCTCATCGCCGTCGGTGCGATCCTGGCCTTTGCGGTCAGCTTCCAGGTTGTTGGCATCAACATCCAGACTATTGGTGCCATCCTCATCGTCGTCGGTGGCATAGGCCTCGCGGTCTCACTCCTCACGCTTGCCGGCTACGCGCCGTGGGGCGCCGGCCGGGGCGGTACCACCCTCCCTCCCCCCAATGTCTAGGCGCGAGGCATAGCAGGGCGAACAAGAGGGCTTCATGCTCGGTCTATCCGACGGCGGCTTTCTTCGCGGAGTCGGTCACCAAACCGGAGGGAAGCGAGCCTTGTTTGAGCACCTGCAGCCCTTTGCGAGAACCATCCAGCACGATTTCACATCAGGAGAAAACGCAATGACAATCTTGGAATTCAACGACCTGGTGGACGTTCCTGTCGTGTCCAACGCCGCGGCAAGCGAGATAGGCCGGGTCAAGGAAGTGCTCTTCAATCCGGCGGCGAATGCACTGTTCGGCGTCGTTGTTTCGCCGACCGAAAAGGGTGCTCCTCTGTTGCTGATTCCCCTCAGGGGAATTCGGTCGATAGGTAAAGACGCGATAACCATCGAGAGCCTGAACGTGGCCGAGTACTTCGAGGACAACGTTGAGGCGAAAGAGATCTCCGCGGCCGGTGGCTATCGCAACGGAATGGAGGTCATGACGCAGTCCGGCGAGTCCGTGGGCAAGGTCGATAAGGTGACGATTAACGAGGACGGGACTGTCGCGTCTTATCACTCGACGACGGGGTTCTTTGGCACCAAGCACGACATCGAACCTTCCGAGGTCGTATCAGGCAGCACAGAGAAGCTCATCATTTCGGATAGCGCCCGCGAAGGCGCTCCGAGGAATGTGACTAGTTAAGCGAATGAGACCATTTGGCGGAAGCCAGGAGGCGCTCACGCTTTCCTGGCTCCGTGCCACCAGAATCACCTGGACGGCATCAGCTAACCGTGGTCGTAGGAGGTAGAGAAATGACCAGTGACAAGATCAAGGGCAAGAGTAAGGAAGTCATCGGTGCGGGTAAAGAGAAGCTCGGTGAGATAACAGGAGACGAGCAGCTGCAGGCGGAGGGCAGGAGCCAGAAGACAGAGGGGAAGGTCCAGAAGGCTGTTGGCCGGGTAAAGGACAAGGCAAAGGAAATCAAGGAGAAGGTATCGTAACTTGCCGATCGCCGGCCGCTCGTTAATGATCTGTCAGGATAATGGAGATTCCGCCGCTGCCTTCCAGCCAAGCACGGGAGGTCGAAGGGTCGCTTGTGTTGTCCGTGACGCTTAAGAAGATGTATCAGGGGACTGCCGTCGGTCACGCCTGAAGTTCGTGCAACGAAACGACAGCATTCGCACAACGGTGATTCGTGCCGCTGGCGGCGGGTAGCTCTCGACATCCCCAGGACGGCGGGCTCCCGACTGGGGATCGAGGAACCCTGACCTGTGTACACGATCAGTCAATCGTGCACCATGACTCCGCCAGTGGCAGATCCCGAGGCAATGGCCCCAACTCACGACTGGGCATCGCCTGGCACTGATTGATGCGGTAACTCCCCGGATGACGCGCGGGAGGCCGGGTTCTAGGCCTTCGCCACGAGTGCGTCCGCAAGAATCTTGGAGCCCTCCTCCTTGACGTGTGGCGCAACCTGCCTCCCGATTAGCTCCAGAGTACGGATGTCGGCCGGTGCATCCAGCATGAAGACGAAATCGCTCACGCCGACGCGGACGAATGTTAGAAGATGCTCGACAAGCTGCTCCGGCGTCCCTTGCCAGCGAGCGCGCGGCTGCTCCGGCGCCCTCTCCCGTACCTCCGCTTCCGTCTCTCCCACGATTGGCTTGATGTGCATTGACTTGCGGATCTCGTTCGGATCGCGATGCAGGTCTCCGCAGTGGCGCTCCAGCGCGGCCAGCTTCTGCTTGTAGGTCTCCATGTCCGGCGACGTCCAGTTGTTCCAGATGTCGGCAGATTCGGCCACGACCCGCATCGACAGCTCTTCGCCGATGCCGCCGATCAGGATCGGCAGCGGCTGTTGCACCGGCTTCGGCGCGCAGAACGCGTCCTTGATCGTGTAATACCTGCCTTCGAAACTCGTGCGTTCGTCAGTCAGCAGGCTACGAACGATCTTCGCCGACTCTCCGAGCATGCGGATGCGCCGCCCTTGCGTGTAGAACGGGATGTTGTACTGCTCATGCTCGAACTGGGTGTGACCGGAACCCATCCCCAACTCCATCCGGCCGTTGGAAACGTGGTCCAGCGTGACAACGATCTTGGCCAGTATCCCTGGATTGCGGAACGTGTTGCCTGCCACCATAATGCCGCACCGCATGCGGGACGTCTGCGCCGCCATGGCTGACAGCAGCGTGGTCGACTCCAGGACGGAAGCGGGGCCGGTTTCTGGAGAGTAAGAGCTGAAGTGGTCGGTAACGTAGGCGATGTCGTAGCCCAGGTCCTCGCACATGAGCCAGTTGCTCAGGTACTCCGAGTAAGACAGACGCGTCGGCGTGGCCTGGACGCCAAACCGGACCGTGTTGCCGAAGAGCTGCATGCTGAGCTCCTTTCCGCGCCGTCTCCCGCGACCTTCGTTAAAGACTTATTATTCCGTCTCGCGGAAAGCCTAGGATCTTCGGGCCGAAGGTGTCAAGGCTCCTCGCCCTAGTCCTCGTTAAAGAAGGCGACACGAATCGAAGTATTGACAATGCCCTTAACGCGACTAGGATCATGCGAAAAGGTATTCCACGTGATGAAATGTTGGAGGGAGCAGCCATGACAAACAGCTACTGGGAAAAGTTCCAAGAGGCCCGGGTTGGGCGACGGCGCGTCCTTACCACGATGGGTGGTAGCGCTGCTGCGGCTGCATTCCTGGCCGCCTGCGGCGGTGACGACGACGGCGGCGGATCGGGTGACTCCGGTGGTGCCAAAGACACCTCTGGCCTGCTCGCTTCACCCAAGGATGAGACGTCCACCAGAAAACGCGGCGGGACCATGAACATCGCGGGCGGAGCGATCAACCTTGCCACTGCGACGTTGGAGCAGTCGCTGGGCGGCAACGGGTCTGGCAGCCAGTTGGTCCACCTGACCTACAGCCAGCTGATGCGCGCCAAGATGAGCACCTACAACAAGGTGCCGCCTCCAAGTGAGTGGGAGCCGGAGTTCGCCCAGTCCTACGAGCAGAGCGCCGACGGCCTGCAGGTGACCTTCAAGCTACGCGG
>CAZNHI010000190.1:0-5453 GCA_964572535.1 uncultured Dehalococcoidia bacterium | reverse complement strand
GGCCCATGTTGTCGAGCAGGATGATGTCGGCGCGCGCTTCGATGGCCTCCTGCGCCTCTGCGTAGCTCGTGACCTCGACCTCGATGCGGTGCGTGTGGGGCACTCCGTCTCGCGCCGCCGCGACCACCTGCGTCAGCGTGAGTCCCCGCGAGCGGCCGGCGGCGAGGTGGTTGTCTTTGATCAACACCCCGTCCGAGAGGTTGAAGCGGTGGTTGTGCCCGCCCCCAACTTGCACGGCGTAGCGCTCCAGGACGCGCAGGCCGGGCGTGGTCTTGCGCGTGTCGACGATGCGCACCGGCAGGCCAGCGACGGCGTCGACTAGCTGGCGAGTGAGGGTCGCGGTGCCGGAGAGACGCTGGAGGAAGTTGAGCGCGATGCGTTCAGCGGAGAGGATGCCTGCCAGCGGCCCCTCGACCTGGGCGATGTTGGCGCCGCGTTCGAGGCTCGCCCCGTCGGGGAGTAGGGGGCTGAGGCGGATTGAGGGGTCCAGCGCGGCGAACGCAGCCTCGACCAGCGGCAGGCCGGCGAGCACGCCGCTGTCCTTGGCGAGAAAGACGCCACGGCCCCGCTGCCCGGAAGGGACGGTTGAGAGGGTCGTCACATCGTGAAAGGCGCCGTCTTCGATGAGGGCGTCGCGGACGACACGGCGGACGAGATCCGGGTCAAGGTATGGAGTCATAGCCAGACGATTCACCCCCTCACCTTAGTCCTCACCCTGGTGGGAGAGGACTCCGTCTTTGCTGCGCGCCGCGTCACAATCCTCGTTCCTGGCGCCAGTCGAGGATCGCCTGCGTATGTTCCGGGTAATGGCCCCAGGTATCAAGTCTCAGGCGATGGCGGAACCTGGTTTCGCTGGCGAACCAGGACTCCGGGACGGAGGCGAGGAATTCGAGCAGGCGCTGGTGAGTCGATGACAAGGCTTCGCGGGCCTCCGGCAGGCTGAGGCGGGCGTTGGAGTCGTACTGGCGGGCGTTGAAGTTGTCGACGCCACCGTAGCGGGGCGGTCGCTTCGACTGCATGATCAGCGGCAGCGCCTTGAGCGCCTCGCCGTCCCAGGTGGCGACGTGGGCGACGACGTCCTTCGCGGACCAGCCTTCGACAACACCCTTCCCGAGCATCGCGGCGTCGGGCAGTCCAACGAGCGCGTCGTTGAAGGCGCGCCAACGGCTATCGATGCGGGCGAGGAGCTGGTCGCGGTTCAAAGGCGGTCAGGCGTCGCGGCGGAAGATGATATTGTGGCGCCAGGATTCGAGCGGCTCCGGAAAGTCGGTGCGGTAGTGGGCGCCGCGGCTCTCCTGGCGCAGCAGCGCCGCTTCCGTGACGATGCGGGCGGTCAGGAGCAGGTTCGCCAGCTCCTGGGAGGGACGGTCCGTGGGCGCGGGCGCAGAGCGCTGCCACATCGACAGCGTCAACCCGGCTTGGGCGAGCCCGGGGCCGTCGCGCACGATGCCAACCTTGTCCCACATCAGCTCCTGCAGGCTGGCGAGGTTAAGCGGGGTCTCGGCGAAGGGCAGAGCACGAGCCGGGGCGCCGATGCGGGTCAGCTCATCGCCGCCAGGGCGGTAGACACCAGTCTTGTGCGCCTCGTCGAAGCTGTCCGGCAGGCGGATGGCGCCTCCGTAGCGTTCGACGGGCTTGCGGTCGGCGTCCAAAGTACGGTTGATCACGCGTTTGGCGAAGATCACGGTCTCCAGCAACGAGTTACTGGCGAGACGGTTGGCGCCGTGCACGCCCGTGCAAGCGACCTCCCCCGCGGCGTAGAGGTTGTGGATGTTGGTCTCCCCCCACTCGTTGGTACGGACACCACCCATGGTGTAGTGCGCGGCGGGAGACACCGGGATGCGCTCTTTCGTTATGTCGAGTCCGTAGTTGGCGCAGTAGCGCGTGATCTGCGGGAAACGCACTGCCGTGCGCCCGGGCGGCAGCGCCGTCACGTCCAGGTAGACGCGGTCGCTGCCGGTGCGCGCCATCTCGTTGACGATGGCGCGCGCGACGATGTCGCGGGGGGCAAGCTCGGCGCGCTGGTCGTAGTGCAGCATGAAGCGTTCGCCATCGGCGTTGTAGAGCAGTCCGCCCTCGCCACGCATGGCCTCGGAGATCAGGAAGACGGGGGCGCCGGCCAGGCGCAGGGCCGTGGGGTGGAACTGGATGAACTCCATGTCCATGACCTCGGCGCCGGCGAGGTAGCCCAGGGCGACGCCGTCAGCGGTGGCGACGGCTGGATTGGTGGTGACGCGGTAAAGCTGGCCACAGCCGCCGGTAGCGAGCACAAGGTGGTTGCAGGTGAACTCGTCGGTGCTGTTGTTGCGGGCGTCGAGGGCGACGACGCCGACGGCGGCTCCATCTTCGATAAGCAGCTCTTTTGCTTGAGAGTGCTCGAGGATGGTGATGCGGGAATGGCGCGCGATCTCGCTCAGGGTCAACTCGATGTGCGCGCCGGTTGAATCGCCGCCGGCGTGCAGGATGCGACGGCGGCTATGGGCGCCCTCGCGGCTGAGTTCGACCTCGCCGTCTACGCTGTCGAACGGTACGCCGAAGCGCACGAGGTCTGCGATGCGGTCCGGAGCCTCGGTGGCGAGGATGCGCGCCATCTCCGGGTTGACGAGGCCCGCGCCGGCGACCAGCGTGTCCTCGAGGTGCAGTTCAGCGCTGTCGTCAGGGGCGATAGCAGCGGCGATGCCACCCTGGGCGTACTTCGTGTTCGCCTCGTCAATGCTACCTTTGGTGAGGACGAGCACATCGCCGTGGTCGCGCGCCATGAGCGCGGCGTAGAGCCCGGCAATGCCGGAGCCAACGATGATGTAGTCGAAGTGACGCGCCATTGCTGCCCCGATTTAGTTAGTGTCACTATGACACTAACACGCGCCAATCGTAGCGCTGGCGGCCCTACCTGTCAAACTGAGAGGGGGCCGATTAGGATGGTCGCATGAGCTGGTCAAAGCCAGAAACGCGGGAGATCAGGCTGGCGTTACGTGAGTACGCGCCGCAGCTGGCGGACTCCCCTATCAAGTTCCTTGCGGAGGGCTGGGAGTTCTGGGCCTTCACGGCGGGCGAGTACGTGCTGCGCTTCCCGAAGCAGGAGCGTGGCTTCGTCTGGAAGCTCGCGGACCAGAGCAGCTCCGACTCCTTGCGAATCGAACGGGCACTAACACCGGAGTTGGCACGTCGCCTTTCGACGCCCGTGCCGGTGATCGAGATTTACGGCGAACGGGGGCCCAACGGCGCACCCTTCGCCGGGCACCGGTACCTCCCGGGGGAGGTAGTGATGGACGCGTCGCGGCCGCCGGCTGCAGGCTTCGGCCGGGAACTGGGACGTTTGATCCGCGAGCTGCACGCCTTCCCCGCCGAGCGCGCCGTCGAGTTAGGCGTGCCAGTGTTCGACGGTTCCAGGCTTCGAGAAGACCGCGCCCGCCATTACGAGGATGTCATCCGGCGCGCGTTCCCCCTCGTCAGCTGCGAGGCGCGATCGCACGTCGAGCGTGTCTACGAGGCGTACCTCAACGATGCGCGTAGCTTTGAGTTCGAGCCGGTGCTGGTGCACTCCGACATCGCCGTAAACGCGCTGATCGACCCCGCCACGGGCAGCCTGTGCGGGCTAATCGACTTCGGCGACGCGGCAGTAAGCAGCCCGGCGCTCGACCTCTGGCTGCCGGCCTACGGGCTGAAGCAACTCGGCGTGGCGGGCCAGGCGGCTGCATGTCTGGCGGAAGCAGGGGTGAGTCAGACGGAGCTGGCGCGGATGCGGCCGGAGCTGGCGTTCCAGAACCTGCGCTATCCGCTCCTGGGCATCCTGCACGGCCTCGGCATCAGCGACGACACGTTTGTGAAGGAGAGCATCCAGGAGCTGAACGCGCTGCTGCCGCGAGATGCAGGATGCTGAGCCTGTCAGCGGATGTGCAGCGGATTAACGGATAAGCGGATGAGGTCATCGCCACACCATCCGCTTATTCGCTAAGAATCCGCTGACAGGGCACTCGCAATGGTGCGACGGGGGTTGGTAGGATGCGGGGCATGAGCGCAGAAGACAAAGCACGCGAGCTTGGCTTGAACCTGGAGGCTGCGGGACCGCCGGCGGGGAATTACGTCCCGTCAGTGAGAACAGGCAACCTGGTGTACCTCTCCGGCCACCTGCCTACCCGGCCCGATGGGTCGCGGCCGGTGGGGCGTCTGGGCGAGGACGTGTCGGTCGAAGAGGGCTACGAGGCGGCGCGGCTCTGCGCAGTCGCGCTGATCGCCCGCCTGCGCAGTGAGGTAGGCAGCCTTGACCGCGTGCGGCGCATCGTCAAGGTGACGGGGTTCGTGAACGCGATACCGGAGTTCACGCAACATCCGCAAGTGATCAACGGGGCGTCCGACCTGCTGGCGGCGGTGTTCGGCGACGCAGGGAAGCACGCCCGCGCGGCGATCGGCGTCAGCAGCCTGCCGGCGGGCTGTCCGGTGGAAGTCGAGCTGATCGCGGAGGTTGAGTAAGCCCCCGGCCGTAATGGAGGGATTGCAGTGAACCTCAGGACGATACTTGGCAACACGATAGAGCACATCCGCGAGCACCCGGCAGCTGGCCAGGGCACGGCTGTCACGACGACCCGGATTCGTAGCGGCGTAACCTGCGACGTGGAGGACAGCCACTGGCGCCTGATTGTCGATGAGATGCCCGGGGACGGCGGCAGCGGCCTGGGGCCAGATCCCGGCGTCTACGGACGCGCGGCGCTGGGCAGCTGCCTGGCGATGGGCTACGCGATGTGGGCGGCCCATCTTGACGTGCCCATCGTGGACGTGGAGGTCACCGTCGAGGCCGACTATGACGCGCGAGGCATGCTGGGCCTCGACGACTCCGTCTCACCGGGGTGGTCCGCGGTGCGCTACCAGGTAGCGATCACCAGTCCGGCGCCAGAGGAGAGCGTGCGGGAAGTGGTGGAGCTGGCCGACCGCTACAGCTCGATTCTCGACTGCCTCACCCGGCCCTCAGCGTCAGCCGCGAGCTTAGAGTGAGCCGGCCCTTGGACTAAGGCAGGACTGCGGTCGCCTCAATCTCGATCATGATCTCCGGCGCGGCGAGCGCCTGGACGCCGACGAGAGTGCTGGCGGGCGGGTTCTCTGCCGGCAAGTAGCGGGCGCGCACGCCGCCCAGGATCGCCCGGTAGTCCGGCGTGTAGTTGACGATGAACGTCGTCATCTTGGTCACGTCCGCGAAGGTGGCCCCTACGGAAGCAAGGCAGGCCTTGAGGTTTTCGAAGACCTGCGTCGCCTGCTTCTCGAGATCGCCCTGACCAACGATGTTGCCGGCCGCGTCGATTGCCACCTGGCCAGACAGGAAGACGATGCGTCCGCCCTGAGCCGACACGACGTGGGTGTAGTTGTTGGGCTTGGAGACCGCGCTGGGGTTGATGTAGGTGTGAGGCATTTCTCGGACCCTCGCTTTCGAAATTCGGGGGCGATCTTCTTGGACGTTCGTC
>CAZNHI010000189.1:0-5460 GCA_964572535.1 uncultured Dehalococcoidia bacterium | reverse complement strand
CCCGCCGCAGGGCGCGCCTGTGCAACGAGACCGCCTCGCAGGCCAAGCGCGACCGCCCTGCGCGCTTTGGCAGCTTCGCCAGCCTGCCCCTGCCGGACGTAGGCGGCGCGCTCGCCGAGATCGAGTATGCCCTCGATACGCTGGACGCGGATGGCATTGGGTTGATGACGAACTTCCGCGGCAAGTACCTGGGCGATCCAGACTTCGCGCCGGTGTTCGACGAGCTAAACCGCCGCTCCGCCACCGTGTTCATCCACCCGACCTCGCCGCCATGTCACGAGGCGATCTCGATGGGCTACTCGCGGCCAATGATCGAGTTCCCCTTCGACACGACGCGCACGGTAGTCAACCTGGTCTACAGCGGCACGCTCGACCGCTGCCCGAACATTCGCTTCATCCTGCCCCACGCCGGCGGTACGCTGCCCTTTCTAGTTACCCGCATCGCGGGTGGCGGCGGGTCGAGGCCCGCAGGGGTCAAGGAGCCGTTCGATGCCTACCTGAAGCGCCTGTACTACGACACCGCGGGCGCGCCCAGCGCCCATCACTTCGCCTCCCTGCTGCAGCTGGTCGACATCAGGCAAGTGCTCTACGGCAGCGACTGGGCCTGGGCGCCGGAGCCGGGCGTCGCCAACCAGGCGCAGGTGCTGGCGGCGAATCCGCTGCTCTCCCAGGACGATCTGCAGCGCATCGGCTGGCTCAACGCCGTCGAGTTGTTCCCGCGGTTGAGCTAGGACGCAAAGGCCGGCGCGGAGATCGTCCGAGTCGCCCCTTTAGCGGGATCCTGAGTGTCCCCGGCTTAGATACCGTGCTACTGGGTGAGGCGCAGGACCTGCAGGTCCTTTTCGCGGACCTCGTCAGCGCGTGCTGCCAGCGCCCGGTAGTCCTCCGTGGCGCTGACGTAGCGGCCGCTGAGCGCGTCTGCCGCGCCCGTGGCGAGGAAGACACAGCACTCGGCGCACTGCTCCGTGCCCGTAAACACACGCCCAGACTCCACCATCGCCGCGAAGTGCGGCACCCACTTGCGCCCCTCGTCCGTCCTCGCCGCCGAATCCAGGA
Source organism: uncultured Dehalococcoidia bacterium (assembly GCA_964572535.1). GTDB lineage: Bacteria > Chloroflexota > Dehalococcoidia > DSTF01 > WHTK01 > WHTK01. The sequence goes on along the minus strand of CAZNHI010000189.1, from coordinate 4,404 downwards.
TGGTCGAGTTGATCACGCCGGGGTGGATAGAGAAGACGCTGATGCCGTGGTTCTTGACCTCCAGCGCCAGGATTTCGGCCAGGCGTAGCAGCGCCGCCTTGGACACTCGGTAGGGGCTGGTGTAAGGCGTGGCTGCCAACGCGGAGCCGCTGGAGATGATGATCATGCGGCCCGCGCCGCGCGCGACCATGCCCGGAAGCACTGCGCGCGCACCACGGACCGAGCCCATGACGTTGGTGTCCAGGGTCTTCTGCCAAAGGTCGGGGTCGGCTTCGTAGACCGGGCCGGCGGGGTCGCTGAGCGCCGCGTTGGCTACCAGCAGCGTCACGGGCCCCAGCTTTGACTCCGTCTCCCGGACCACGCGCTCCCAGTCTGCTGCGAATTGACGTCTGCCTGCAGTGCCAACGCGCGGCCGCCAGCCGCCTCGATCGCGGCGGCCGTCTCCTGTGCCTGCGACTGCGTGCGGGAAGTCACTGTCACCGCCGCGCCGTTTGCTGCCAGCGTCTTCGCGATCGCCTGCCCGAAGCCACGGCCGCCGCCGGTAACGATTGCCACCTGGCCGCTGAGCTGATTCGTGGTCATAGTCCTCTCCCTGGAGCTTGTTACTTGTTGATGTTCGGGCCGAGTATCGCCCAATGCTCCGTGGTGTGTCAGCCTCAGCGGATTTGACATCTTCTGCCGATGGCTACATCGTGGCTTGGGGAGATGAGACTTCGTAGACGCCGACGCTGGCTCCGCGCCAAGGCCTGGCGCATCGTACGCACGCAGTACCTGATGAGCTTCCCGCTTCTGGCGCTCATCGTGGCGACAGCGGCTGCGCTGGGAGCGTTCGACGCTCGTGCCCAGCCCGCCCCTCAGCTCGTCGAACGGGAGTCTTTCATCCCGACGCCGATCATTTTCTCAACGCCCGTCGGTTTTATCCCCACCGACCTGCTGATGGTGACGTACGTACTGGTCGATACCGAGGAAGAAGCAGCGATGCTGGACTCCTTTGAGCAGGGCCTGGTCTGGCGCGAGGTCCTCCAGCACATGACCTTCGAAGTTTTGGTCGTCACGAACGCTGACGAGGAGGCGGCCGCGTTCAGGCGCGTCGCGCAAGCGCGGATCAACGGCCGGACGGCGGGCTTCGAGGTGGAGGTCGACGACCGGCGAGGGCGGTAAAGCAGGATTGCATTCGGCTGGTCAGCCCCGACACAGGGCATATGGCAGCGTCTTACAGGCGGAAGGGGGACTGTAGGAGTCCTCCGCCTTGTCATGCATTGTCGTGTACAACATGTATCTGAACGAGATCAGCGAGCCGGCTGCTCGTAATTCCATCCGACATCAACGATTGCTTCGTCGGCTGGAAGTCTCCTGGCACTGACGGACCAGAAGCCCAGCTTGGCCAACGCTCCGGTGAAGATTGCCTCCTCTGGCGTTGCGAGGTCGCGAGCAGCGAGCCGTGGCAAATCGTTGAGGCGATCACGCCGGATGTGGTCAGTTGTGAAGTGACGCGCCTTTTTTAACGAGCTTCCGGTCCGAAAGCGGCCGTCGCGATCGGCGGGATCAGGTGCTAAAGTGTGGCGCTTAAACGCACGCCAGCGCTGCTACTTAGCGAGCGCGCGGCCGGGAGGGCGGACTAGGGATGCTGCTTCACAGGGCCGCTTTCACATGCCTTCTCCCCGCCCTAGCGACGCTCTCGCTGGCGTTCGTCTGCGGAGACACTGAAGACAAGAGCGTCGTCAGCCAGCGCATCAGCGCCGCAAACGGCGGCTCGCTCACGAGCAGCGATGGCAGCCTGACGCTCGCTGTCCCGCCAGGCGCGCTCGAGAGCGATACGGTTATTTCGATCTCAGTTGTCCCGCTCGAAGACCTGCCGGCTGAACTGCGCTCCCGTGATCTGTCAGGTCCTGCCTACCGCCTCGATCCCGACGGCCTCACGTTCTTGAAGCCCGTTGAGGTCTCGCTCCAACTGGATGAGAGCGACCTGGACATCAACGGCGAAGGAGCCGTCCGTGTCGATACACTGGTCAGCCAGCGCGACGGCGGCGAGCCCGAAGAACTCGACGGGCTCGAGCTTCGGGTCTCGCGAAATGATGACGAAGCCCTGCTGAACGGGCAACTCAGTCACTTCAGCATGCTCTGGCGCGAGAAAGGCTTCCTCTACGCTGGGCTGGAGCAGATAGACCCGCAGGAGCGGTTTGTAGGACAGACATTTCAGACGACCATATCTATAAATATTGAATACGTCTCCGAATTCATCCTGCCCAGAACGAAGGGCGTCTTCCTCGCTCCACTACCACTTGAAATCACCGGGTTTGCGTTGTCCGGGCTTACCGAACCGCTGGATCAGGAACACCGTCAAGATTTCGAGAGTGGCCAGTTTAGTATGAGGGCCAACCCGGATCTTGTCTGCCGCCAGCCGGGCGCCGGTTCCTATTCGGTGCATGTTACCAGCGAACGGGGGCCCACGGTCCGCGTAACCATCGACGCTTTCGTCACGTGTGTTGCCGGCCAGGCAGCCACCCCGGCACCAACGGTTCTAGCCGTACCAACACAGCCTTCGGGGCCCACGAATCCCGTCGCGACAGCACCGACGGGTTCACCCTTCGCGACGCCAACACAGCCCCCGGCGCCGACGCAAACGCCTGCGCCTATTAGCCGCACCACAACGGGCACCTTCACCAGCACCGTCGCTTCCGTTAACGGCAATTGTCCGCCTACGTTCCAGGCAGGTAACCAATCGACCAGCCAGGACGCCGTGACGATATCCGGGAACAGCATCACGATCGTTGTGAACCGGGGCACGATCCAGCCGGACGGCAGCTTTAGCGTGGTGAGCCCGGACGGAACTTTCAGGATGATGGGCCGGATCAACGGCCTGCAGGCGCAGGGCACGGCGATGGTCAGCGCTACGGGCCCTGCCGGTTCCTGCAGCATCAACTTCACCTGGCAGGCCACTTTCCTGGCCGCTATCTGGCCGTGACGCCGCACCAGTGGTCCGAACGATGAGACGGTAAGAAGCTGCGGGAACCCGCAGGTGTCGTACCGCTGTACACGACTGGTCCAGGGGAAGTTTGAGGATTGCCGCGAGGCGGCCAGCGGCGAAGCCACGATGGTGCCCCCAAGGGGATTCGAACCCCTGTCTCCACCTTGAAAGGGTGGCGTCCTAGTCCCCTAGACGATGGGGGCGTGTGAGACCTCGCGCGCCGCCTGTTCACGCCGTTGGGACGGGTGCAGGGGCGCCTGGAGGACGGTTCTAGCGTAACATCGCGACCGTTCGTGGGACAGATACGGTTCTACTTGATATAATGCTGCGGGTTCGGCTCTGGCGTGGCGGCCGCGGCCGAACAGGATATATGGCAAGAACCGGTGTCCGCGCTCGCCCCGGCGCCAAGTCCGGCCGCTCTCGCAGCGGCTGGCAGGCTGTTGGCCGCAAGCGACAAGGCCCTTCACAGACATCCCTCACTGTAGCCTGGCTTACCCGGCTGGAGACTGCTGGTCTCTATCTCGCGGGCATCACGCTGATCCTGTGCGTCTGGCTCGCAGCCGGACGCAGCGCCGGACCCATCGACGCAATTGTTGATATCTTCGGCGTCCTGACGTATGTCTTCGCCGGTTTGCTCGTGGCCGTGGGCGTCCTGCTCTGGCGACAAGACCTCACCATGTTCACTCGCTACCCGCGGCCTGCGCTGATCTCCATCCCCAGCTTCTTCTTCATCGCCGGCATTCTCGGGCTCTTCCAGCCTGAGATCGAGCTGGGCGGCTCGTCGCTGTCTGAGATAACGGCGGGAGGCGACTTCGGCCTCTTCCTGACTGATAGTGCCCTCGGGGTCCTGCTCTGGGTCGCCAGCGGTTCCGCGATTATCGTCTTCATCTGGCCGGACGGCACACGCTCGGCTATCGAAGGCACACCCGGCGCCATGGTCACCGTCTGGAGCTGGCGCATCCCTCAGCGAATCCTCGGCGGCCTCGCGATGATCGTCGACTTCGCGTTCCCGACAAAGCCGCCGCCGGACGAGGCGATCGAGAGCGCCCCGGCCTGGTTGCCAGAAGAGGAGGACTTCGACGAGGCGTTGGAGCCAACGCCTTTGCCGGTCAGAGTCCTCACAGAGATCGAACCAGAGATACCGGACAACCGTCTCAGCCAGGCCCAGTTGCCCGTCAACTGGTGGAACCCTGAAGTCACCGGCGACGAGGACGAGCCGCCGGTTGTGAAGTCGGCCTCGCCCTGGAAGCTGCCGCCCATGGACCTGCTGGCCGGCGCGCCGCCGACTGACGAGAGCGCTCGCCCTGACAACAACCTGCGCGCCAGCCTGATCGTTGAGACGCTGTCCAGCTTCGGAGTCGATTCACGCGTATCGCAGTTCCACGAAGGCCCCGTCGTCACCCAGTTCGACGTCGAGCCGGGCTGGGAGGTCAAGT